>NZ_JBITBT010000027.1:0-128173 GCF_044452505.1 Amycolatopsis sp. NPDC051903
CGCCGCGGCGCGCCCGCCCGCGCGCCCCCCGCCCCCCCCCCCCCCCCCCGCCCCCCCCCCACCCCCCCCCCCCCCACCCCCCACCCCCCCCCCCCCCCACCCCCCCCCCCCCCCCCCCCCCCCCCCCCCCCCGCCCCCCCCCCCCCCCGGCCCCCCCCCCCCCGGCCCCCCCCGCCCCCCCCCGCCCCCCCCCCCCCCCCCCCCCCCGCCTCCCCCTTAGGAGGCCGCGCGGGTCACCACCGCGTTGCCCGTGCCGGTGCGGGCTCGGACGCGCAGCGCGGCACCCGCTTCGGGTGGCGTGTCGGACACGTCCAGTTCGCTGTGCACCCGGCCCGCGGCCGACGCCAGTTCGACTTCGGCGGCGACGCCGCGGCGGATGCCCACGCGCACTTCGCCGGAGCCGGTGATCAGTTCGAGCGAGCCCGAGCCCGCTTCGGCGACGGAGAGGTCGCCGCTGCCGGTGCGAGCCATGACTTCGCCTTCGACGGAGCCGAGCCAGACGCTGCCGGTGCCCGTCGCGAGGGTCGCGGAGCCCGAGACGGCCGCGGCCTCGACCGAGCCGCTGCCGGTGCGCAGCTGCAGGCCGGCCGGCGTCGGGCCGAGCTTCACGCGGCCGGTGCCGGTGCGCACGATGGCGGCGCCGTCGGCCTGTTCGAGCGTGACCTCACCGGAGCCGGTGAGGATGTCGGCGCGGCCCGCGGGGCCGGTGACCGTGACGTCGGCCGCCCCGGCGCGGACCTCCACGTGCGAGCCCTTCGGCGCGTGCACGGTGACGGCCACCGGCACGTTCCGCAGCTGCCACGCCTTCGCCGCCCGCACCACGAGCCGGTTGCCCGTCTTCTCCATGCGCGCCTGGCGCACCGCGTCGACGGGGGAGCTGTCGGTGGTCACGCCGAACTGGTCGCCGAAGCGCTCGCCGACCCACGACAGCAGGGTGTTCACGCCGGTCATCCACGGCGGCTGCTCACCCAGGTCGTGCCTCAGCTCCACGCTCGCGCCGGACTCGCGATCCAGCGCCAGCTCCACGCGCCCGATGGTGACGCCCACGTCGAGCTCCAGCGGGCCGTCGGCGTCGAACTCCTGCGACCGCACCAGCGGGTCGTCCCCGCTCGGCCCGTCCGAAGTGGACTCTTCGGCGGCTTCCTCGGCCGCGTCGGCGATCGCGTCGTCGGCCGCGTTCCCGGTGGCGCCGGCCGCCCCCGCGACCGCCTCCTCCGCGGCAGCAGCCACGGCTTCCTCGGCTGCCGTGTCCGAAGTGGACTCCGGCGTCTTCTTCTCTTCGTGCTCTTCACCCATGACCTGCGGAGTCCCCTTCTAGCCTTCGACCCAGCCGTGCAGCTTGGTCTCGGAGCGGCCGCCCTGGTGGTGGTGCCGCTGCTGGTGGTGCTGCGCCTGGCCGAGCGCCCCCTGCACGGCCTGCGAAACGAACGTGTTGAGCGAAACCCCCTGCGCGGCCGCCGCCTGCTCGGCCTGGCTCTTGATCTGCTCGACGAGCCGCAGCGTGATGCGCGAGATGTCGCCGCTGTCGATCGGGGGCACCGGGCCCGGGCGCGCCGGCTCGGGCCGCGCCGGGCCGGCGGGCTCCGCCGCCGCACCCGTGACGACGACTCGCACGTCGCGGCCGTCGAGCCGGACGTCGACGACTTGGCCGGGCAACGCGGCGGTCACCTCGGCGGCCAGGTCGGCCAGCGCGTTCATCAACGTGAGCCGCGCGGCGGGTTCGAGCGCGGAGGAGAGCAAGGCGGCCGCGCGCCGGGTCTGCTCGTCCCCGGCGGAGGCCGTGTTCGCGAGGTCTTCGCGGAGGTTCGCGATGTACGGCGTCAGGTCCATGACGCCACTATGACGTCATTAGTGACGTCAGTCAAGGCAGCGATGGTGTCACAGTTGCGTCAACAGCCTAGCGGTTAGAGTGCTGCGGGAGTCGGAGAGAGGGAGTTCTGTGGCCGGGACCGTGGCACCGAGGGTGCAGCTGATCGCGAAGACGGAGTTCTTCCCGCCGGAGGACGTGCCGTGGTCCACGGACTCCGACGGGGGCGAAGCGCTCGCCGAGTTCGCCGGCCGTGCGTGCTACCAGTCGTGGCAGAAGTCCAACCCGGCGACGGCCACCAACGCCGGCTACCTCGACCACATCATCGAGGTCGGCCACCTGTCCGTGCTGGAGCACGGCTCGGTCAGCTTCTACCTCACCGGCATCTCGCGCTCGCTCACCCACGAGCTGATCCGCCACCGCCACTTCTCGTACTCCCAGCTCTCGCAGCGCTACGTCCCCGAGCGCGACGCCGAATTCGTCGAGCCGGACGTGATCGCGCAAGACCCGGTGCTGCACGAGAAGTTCCTCAAGGCGACGCGGGCGAGCGTCGACGCCTACACCGAGCTGCTCGCCGGGCTCGAGGAACAGTTCGCCGACGCGCCGAGCGCCACGCTGCGCCGCAAGCAGGCCCGCCAGGCGGCCCGCGCGGTGCTGCCGAATGCCACCGAGACGCGCATCGTCGTCACCGGCAACTACCGCGCGTGGCGCCACTTCGTCGCCATGCGCGCCACCGAGCACGCCGACGTCGAGATCCGCTCGCTCGCCGTCGAGTGCCTGCGCCAGCTGCAGAAGGCCGCCGCCAACGTGTTCGCCGACTTCACCATCTCGACCTTGCCCGACGGCACCGAGGTCGCGTCCAGTCCGAAGGTGCTCGAAGGCTGATGAAACGACTCGCGATCGACGTCCGCCCTGGCGACTACTCGGTGGTGCGGCTGCCCGCCGGCGCCGCGGTGGCACCCGGCCTCCTCGACCCGGCGGGCCCCGGGCTCGTCTCCGTCACCCGCACGCCGGAGGAGCTCTCGGTCATCTGTCCGACCGGCCGTGAGCCGGCGGGCGGCACCGTCGAGCACGGCTGGCGCCTGATGAGCGTGCGCGGCCCGCTGGAGTTCACTCTGACCGGCGTGATCTCGGCTCTGGCCTCGGAACTCGCCGCGGCCGGCGTCGCGCTCTTCTCACTGTCCACTTTCGACACCGACCACATCCTCGTGCGCGCCGTCGAGCTCGACCGAGCCGTCGCGGCCTTCCGCGACGCGGGCCACGAGGTCGCGCTGCCCGCCTGAGCTTCGTCGCTCGACGGACTCGGTCGCCGCGCTCCCGTGACCGGACGCACCTTGCTTCCGAAAGTTCGGCATGCCTAAACTTCGAGTTGGGTAGCCCGACAGACGAGGGGTGACGTGATGGCGGTTGCGGAAGCGGTCCGGCCCCGGCGGCTCGCTCGCCTGCGTGCGGGCTCCGCGTTGCTCGGCCCGGCGTTCGTGGCGGCGATCGCGTACGTGGATCCCGGCAACGTCGCGTCGAACATCAGCGCGGGCGCGCGGTTCGGTTACCTGCTGGTCTGGGTGATCGTCGCGGCGAACCTGATGGCCGTGGTGGTGCAGTACCTGTCGGCGAAGCTCGGGCTGGTCACCGGGCGGTCGCTGCCCGAGGCGCTGCGCGAACGGCTGCCGCGCTCGGCCCGGCTCGCGTACTGGGCGCAGGCCGAGGTCGTGGCCGTGGCCACCGACCTGGCCGAGGTCGTCGGCGGCGCGATCGCGCTGTACCTGCTGTTCGACCTCCCGCTCCTGATCGGCGGCCTGATCACCGGCGCGGTGTCGCTGTCACTGCTGCTCGTGCAGGACCGCGGTGGCCAGCGGACGTTCGAGCGCGTCGTGACGGGCTTGCTCGCGGTGATCGCGATCGGGTTCCTGGCGAGCCTGTTCGTCGAACCGCCCTCGCCGTCGGGGATCGCGAGCGGGCTCGTGCCCCGGTTCAGCGGCGCGGACAGCGTGCTGATCGCGGCCGCGATGCTGGGCGCCACCGTGATGCCGCACGCGGTGTACCTGCACTCCGGCCTCGTGCGCGACCGCCACGGCACGCCCGCGCCCGAGAAGCGCCGGCGCCTCCTGCGCGCGACGCGCTACGACGTCGGGCTGGCGATGCTGCTCGCCGGCGCCGTCAACCTCGGCATGCTGCTGCTCGCCGCGACGAACCTGCAGGGCATCCCCGGCGTCGACTCCATCGAGGGTGCGCACAGCGCCGTCGCCATGGCGCTCGGGCCCGTGATCGCGCTGATGTTCGCCATCGGGTTGCTGGCGTCGGGCCTCGCGTCCACTTCGGTCGGTGCGTACGCGGGCGCGATGATCATGCAAGGCCTGCTGCGCAAGAAGTTCCCGATCCTCCTGCGCCGGCTCGTCACGCTCGTTCCGGCGATCGTGGTGCTCGCGCTGGGCGCGGATCCGAGTATGGCGTTGGTGGTGTCGCAGGTCGTGCTGTCGTTCGGGATCCCGTTCGCGCTCGTGCCGCTCATCCGGCTCACGTCCGACGCGAGCCTCATGGGCGACGACGTCAACCGGCGGACGACCACCGTCGTGGCCTGGTGCATCGCCGCCGTGATCATCACGCTCAACGTCGCGCTCATCTACCTCACCGTCACCGGCTGAACACGGCGGAACCGGCTGCGGCGCCCGGCGGTCCGACTAGCATCTGCGCGAACCCGACCGAGGAGCCCGGCCCCGTGACCGACGAACAGACGCGCCCGCACGACCCGACCCGTCCCGCGCCCGGGCCGCGGCTCGTCGCCGGCCGCTACCAGCTGCTGGGCGAGCTCGGCCGCGGCGGCATGGGGACCGTGTGGCGCGCGCAGGACCAGGTGATCGGCCGCCAGGTCGCGATCAAGGAACTGCGCCTGCCGGACGCCGAAGGTCAGGCCGTGTTCTCCGAACGCGTGCTGCGCGAGGTGCGCGCGGGCGGGCGGCTCAACGATCCGGCCGTGGTCACCGTCTTCGACGTCGTCACCGACAACGGCACCACGTTCATCGTCATGGAGCTGGTCGAGGCCCCGACGCTGGCCGACCTCGTGCGCCGGCACGGCCCGATGCCCGCCGCGCACGTCGCGGCGATCGGGGAGCGGGTGCTCGCGGCGCTGCAGGCCGCCCACGCGGCGGGCATCGTGCACCGGGACGTCAAGCCCGCCAACATCATGGTCGCGCCCGACGGCCGGGTGAAGCTCACCGACTTCGGCATCGCGCACGCCATCGACGACCCGCGGCTCACCACGAGCGGCGTCATCGTCGGCTCGCCCGCTTTCATGGCGCCCGAACGCGTCGAAGGCCGGGAAGCCATGCCCGAGTCGGACCTGTGGTCCCTCGGCGCCACGCTCTTCTTCGCCGTCGAGGGCCTCGTCGCGTTCGAACGGCCCACCACGGCCGCGACGCTGCACGCGATCATGACCGAGACGCCGTACCTCACGCGCGGCCGCGGCCCGCTCGCGGCGGCGATCCTCGGCCTGCTGGTGGCCAAGCCGGAAGCCCGCCTCACGGCGACGCAGGCGCGTTCGCTGCTCTCGACCGCGGCGGGCCTGCCGCCGACGCCGCCGCCGGGCAGCGTCACGCTGCCGGCCGGCGCCGCGGGGACACCGCCGACCCGCGTGGCCGAGCAGCCGAAGCGCTCGCGCCGCGGCTGGTGGCTCGCCGCGGCGGCCCTGCTCGTCGTCGGCGCGCTGGTGGGCGGCTTCTTCCTCGGCAAGCCCGTGTGGACGCCGAAGACGGACCCGCAGCTGCAGCCGACCGTCACCTACGGTCCCGACGGCTTCCTCAAGGCGGACCTCGGCAGCTACTACCGCTGCTACAACGTCGCGGTGCAGCAGGGTGTCGTGATCAGCGACGACAACAGCGCGACGTGCGACAAGAGCCACACCCTCGAGGTCTACGACATCGGCGACGTGCTGCCCGTCGAGAGCTACAGCGACGACGAGGTCCAGCTCGCGCCGTACCCGGGGCTGGACGCGGTCACCCGGCTCGCCGAAGCGCGCTGCGCGGCGTCGTTCCACTCGGCCGTGGTGCCCGAACCGCAGCGCGACCAGCTCACCTACCAGGCGATCGTGCCCACGCAGCGCGAGTGGGAACTGGCTCCCGCGAAGGAGGGCGAGGGCCCCAGCCGCGAGTTCTACTGCGTGCTCGCCAAACCCGGAAACGCCCAGATCCCGGCGCAGATCACCACGAAGATCAAGTAGGCCCCGCGAGAAGTTCCGCCCGGCCTGCGCCCGCCCCGGAAATTCTCCGATGTTCACCAGGTCGGGCCCGGGTTCACCCGTTCGACGAGGTACCGTCAACACCATGTCCACTCCACCTACCGCAGCGCCCGGACGCCCGTTCGGCCGCGTGCTCACCGCGATGGCCACGCCCTTCGACCGCGACGGTGCGCTGGACCTGAAGCGGGCCCAGGAGCTCGCCGTCCACCTCGTGGAGCTGGGCAACGACGGACTGGTCGTGAACGGCACCACCGGCGAGAGCCCGACCACGAGCGACGAGGAGAAGGCGGCGCTGGTGCGCGCCGTCGTCGAGGCGGTCGGCGACCGCGCCACCGTCGTGGCGGGCGCCGGGACGAACAACACGGCCCACAGCGTCGAGCAGGCCCGCGCCGCCGCCGAGGCGGGTGCCCACGGCCTGCTCGTGGTCACGCCGTACTACTCGCGGCCCAGCCAGGCCGGCCTGTACGCGCACTTCACCACGGTCGCGGACGCCACCGAGCTGCCGGTGCTGCTCTACGACATCCCGCCGCGCTCGATCGTGCCCATCGAAGTCGACACGCTGCTGCGGCTGGCCGAGCACCCGCGCATCGCCGCGGTGAAGGACGCCAAGGGCGACCTCATCGCCGGCTCCGAGGTCATCGCCAACACGCACCTGGCCTACTACTCCGGCGACGACGGCCTGAACCTGCCGTGGATCGCCGTCGGCGGCGTCGGCGTGGTCAGCGTGATCGGCCACGTGGTGGCCGGGCGGATCCGCGCGATGATCGAGGCCTACGAGAGCGGCGACACCTCCACCGCGCGCACCAACCACCGCGGCATGCTCCCGGTGATGCGCGCGATGTCGCGCGTCGGCGGGGTCGCGTTCAGCAAGGCCGCCCTGAAGCTGCGCGGCTTCGACATCGGCGACCCGCGGTTGCCCGTCGTGCCCGCGACGGAGGAGCAGAGTGCCCTGATCGCCGCCGATCTCGCGCAGGGCGGCGTGCCGCTGGGCGACAACGCCGCGCAGGACTGGCATGGTGCACGGGTGGCACAAGCGGATTCACAGGCGGCCTACGTCGCCCCCACCTCACACACCAGCGTTGGGACCCTGCCCCGGTGAGCTCACTACCCCCCGGACCCGGACCCACCACCCTCCCGCCCGCTCTGCCCGAAGGAGCCCTGCGCGTCGTCGCGCTGGGCGGCATCGGCGAAGTCGGGCGCAACATGACCGTCTTCGAGTTCGACGGCCGGCTGCTGATCGTCGACTGCGGCGTGCTCTTCCCGGAGGACGACCAGCCGGGCGTGGACCTGATCCTGCCCGACTTCCGCGCGATCGAGGAACGCCTCGACGACATCGACGGCCTCGTGCTCACCCACGGGCACGAGGACCACATCGGCGCCGTGCCGTTCCTGCTGCGGCTGCGCCCCGACGTGCCGATCTACGGCTCGCGCTTCACCAACGCGCTGCTCGCCGCCAAGGCCCGGGAGCACCGGCAGCGCCCGAACCTGATCGAGGTGCGCGAGGGGGAGCGGCGCAAGGTCGGCGTGTTCGACCTCGAGTTCTTCGCCGTGAACCATTCGATCCCGGACGCGCTCGCGGTCGCCATCCGCACGCCTGCCGGCGTCGTGCTGCACACCGGTGACATCAAGCTCGACCAGCTGCCCCTCGACGGCAGGCTCACCGACCTCGCGGGGTTCTCGCGCCTCGGCGACGAGGGCGTGGACCTGTTCTGCGTCGACTCGACCAACGCCGAAGTGCCGGGCTTCGTGATGCCCGAGACCGACATCGGTCCCGTGCTCGACGACGTGATCCGCAAGGTCGACCAGCGCGTGATCGTGGCGTGCTTCGCGAGCCACGTGCACCGCGTGCAGCAGGTGCTGGTCGCGGCCGAGCGGCACGGCCGCCGCGTGGCGTTCGTGGGCCGCTCGATGGTCCGCAACATGGGCATCGCGGCCGAGCTGGGCCTGCTGGACGTGCCCGAGGGCCTGCTCGTGGACCTCGACCAGGCCAGCACGCTGCCCGAGAGCAAGGTCCTGTTCGTCTCCACCGGGTCGCAGGGCGAGCCGCTGTCGGCGTTGTCGCGCATGGCGCGCGGTGAGCACCGGCAGATCTCGATCCGCGCCGGCGACACCGTGGTGCTCGCCAGCTCGATGATCCCCGGCAACGAGACCGCCGTGTTCGGCGTGGTCAACGGCCTGACCCGGCTCGGCGCCAACGTCGTGCACCAGGGCAACGCCAAGGTCCACGTGTCGGGGCACGCGTCGGCCGGTGAGCTGCTCTACCTGTACAACGCCGTCCGCCCGAGCAACGTCATGCCGGTGCACGGCGAGTGGAAGCACCTGCGCGCCAACGGTGAGCTGGCCATCCGCACCGGGGTGTCGGCGCAGAACGTGGTCATCGCCGAGGACGGCGTGGTCGTGGACCTCGTCGACGGCAAGGCGTCGCGCACCGGCCGGGTCGAGGTCGGGCACGTGTACGTCGACGGCCTCTCGGTCGGCGACGTCGGCGAGTCGACGCTGTCCGACCGCCTGGTGCTCGGCGAGGGCGGGTTCATCGCCATCACGGTGGCCGTCGACTCCAGCACGGGCCGCGCGGTGAGCAGTCCGACGGTGTCCGGGCGCGGGTTCTCCGACGACCCGAAGGCGCTCGACACGGTGGTGCCGCTCGTCGAGATGGAGCTGGCCCGCACGGAGGCCGAGGGCATCACCGACACGCACCGCATCGCGCAGGCGGTGCGCCGGGTCGTCGGCCGCTGGGTCGCCGACACCTACCGGCGCCGGCCGATGATCGTGCCGACGGTCATCCCGGTCTGAATTTTCACGGAGAACGCCGCCGGTCCTCTCGGGGAACGGCGGCGTTCTCGATCAGCGGGTGATCGCGGCGATCAAGAGCGCGAAGGCGACGACGGCGCCCTGGCGCGCGAGTGCGTTGCGGGCCCGCCGCTGCTCGGCCCTGGTCGGATGCTTCACGGCTACCCCCGTTCTCGTGGTCGCTTCCCATCGTCGCGCGCTCGGCGGCCGGGCACATCCCGCGTGAGGCTGGTCCCTGCTCCCTCTCCAGGACGAGTCCCGCGCTACGCCCCTCGCCCTACGACGGTGGGCCACTTCGGCGTTAACCTGCGGTTCTAGCAGGGAGGACGCGCCGATGGGGCGTCATTCGAGCGTGCGAACCCGGAGCAGGAGCCGGCTGCTGGTGCCGCTGGCGATCTGCGTGCTGCTCGTGCTCGGTGGCGGTGTGTGGGCCGCGGCCGCGCTGGGCGGGCGCTCCGGGTGCCCGGCCTCACCGGTGCTCGTGACCGCGTCCCCCGACGTCGCGCCCGCGATTTCCCAGGTGGCCCAGGGCCTTTCACCCGGGTGCCGGAAGTACGAGGTCCAGCCGCGCGACACGGCCCAGGCGGCGGCGGAGGTCTCCGCGCCCGACGCGCGCCCGCAGGTGTGGGTGCCGGGCTCGACCACGGCGTTGCTGGGAGCCCGGCAGCGCGGCGCGACCGCCGTGCCCGAATCCGGGCCCTCGGTGGCCGGCTCGCCCGTGGTGCTCGCCGTGCAGGAGGGTGTCGCGCGGAACCTCGGCTGGCCCGGGCGCACGCTGACCTGGTCGGACGTCCTCGGCGCGCCGGACGTCGTGCTCGGCCTGCCGGATCCGGCGCGCGACCCGGTCGGCACCGCGGCGCTGCTCGGTGTGCGCGACGCGGTGGGTGCGGCGCCGGACCCGTCGGGCGCGTTCGCGGCGGCGCTGCGCAAGTTCTCCGTCGACGCCCCGGGCGCCACGGCATACCCGGCCGCGGAGACCTTCGTCGTGCGGCACAACGCGGACACGCCCACCGCGCCGCTGGTCGCCGTGTACTCCCCGGCCGCACCTGCGCTCGACTACCCGTTCGCGCGGCTGAGCGGCGCCACGCAGGAGCAGAACGACGCGGTGGACGCGCTGCAGCGGGCGATGCTCGGCACCGCGGGCACCGCGGCTGTCGAGCGCTCCGGACTGCGGGCGCCGGGCCAGGCGCTGGCCGGGCACCAGGGTGATCCGCACGTGGTCGCCGCTGTGCAGCAGAGCGCGCCGCTGCCGTCGCCGGCCGGGCTGCGGACCGTGCTGAGCCAGTGGGCGGGCGTGAACCTGAACGCGCGGGCCGAGGTGCTGCTGGACGTGTCCGGGTCGATGCAGGCGCGCGTGCCGGGTACGCGCCTGTCGCGGATGCAGGTCACGGTGGGCGCCGCCGAACAGGCGATGCACCTGTTCCGGCCCGCGACGCAGCTGCGGGTCTGGGAGTTCGCCACGCAGCTCGACGGGGCCAAGGACTACCGCGAGGTGCTGCCGATGGCCCCCGTCTCCGAGCACCTCACCAACGGGGACCTCGAGCGCCTTTCCGCCGTGCGCGCGATCCCGAACGCGGGGACCGGCCTGTACGACACCCTGCTCGACGTCTACGGCATCGCCCGCAGCGGCTGGCAGCCCGGCGTGCTCAACGTCGTGATCATCATGACCGACGGCCACAACGAGGACATGCAGGGCATCAGCCGCGACACGCTGCTGGCCGGCCTGGCCCGCCTCGCCGACCCGGCGCACCCGATCCCGGTCATCGCCATCGGCATCGGCGCCGACGCGGACGAAACCGAGCTCTCGGCCATCACCGCCGTCACCGGTGGCGCCGCCTACGTGACCCGCGACCCGACCAAGATCGGCGAGGTCTTCTACGCGGCGCTGGCCAAGATCGCCACGAGCTAGGTGACGCCCTTCGAGAACCGCTGCACGACGAAGGCCCCGCCCAGCAGGATCACCGCGCCGAGCGCTTGCGGCCACGTGAGCGCTTCGCCGAGCAGAGCCCAGGCGAAGGCCGTCGCCGCGACGGGTTCGAGGAGGCCGAGCACGCTCGCGACCGACGCGGGCAGGTGGCGCAGGGAGCTGATGCCCAGCAGGTAGGAGAACACCGTCGACAGCAGCACGAGCCCGGTGAGCAGCAGCCAGATCGGCGGCGTCCACGGGCCGAACGCCACCGTGGTGCCCAGCACCGGCCAGGGGATCGTCCACGGTGGACTCACCACGGACACGATCACCGCGCCGATCACCATGCCCCAGGTGACCAGGCCGAGGGGATCGCGGTTTGCGACGGCGCGTTCGCCGATGAGGAAGTAGCCGGCCGAGCACACGGCGGCGCCGAGGCCGGCGAGGAGGCCCACCGCGTCGAGGGTGAGGCCCTGCCAGACCTGGCCGATCAGCGCGAGTCCGAGCATGGCGAGCCCGATGCCGAGCCACAGGGCGCGGGGCAGGTGCGTCCGGCGCACCACGCGCACCCACAGCGCGATGAGCACCGGGGAGACGAACTCCAGCAGGATCGCGATGCCGACGGGGACCCGGTCCGCGGCGATGAAGTACATCAGCTGCGTACCCGCGACGCCGAGGAGCCCGTACGCCAGCAGCATCGGCCACTCGCCGCGGCGCACCCGGAGCGCGCGCGGGGCGAACAGCGCCGTGCCGATCAGCAGCACGACGCCGGCGAAGCCGATGCGGAACGTCGCCACCTGCTCGGGCGACAGGCCGGCGCCCATGGCCGGTTTGCCGAGGGTGCCCGACGTGCTGAACAGCACCGCGGCGAGCAACACGAACGCCACCCCGCGGCCGCGGTGCGCGACGCGGGGTGGTGCGACGACGGGCAGTTCGGTGGTCACGGTCGCCGACAGTACGGGCCGATCGTCACCACCGAAACCGATTTAGCGGTTATCGTCCGATTTCAGGCCGGTGGCCACGTGGGTGGTGATCGTCGCGAGGCGCTTGCCCTGCAGGCGCAGGGCGCCCAGGGCGAGGTCGTCGGGCGCCGCGGACTTGCGCGACACGAACGAGCCGCCGTACGGGTTGCCGGACTCCTTGAGGTGCGGGTCGGCGTAGCCGAGTGGCAGGACGATCGCGCCCCAGTGGTAGAAGATGTTGTTCATGGCCAGCACGGTCGCTTCGAGCCCGCCGTGCGCGGTCGAGGCCGTGGTGAACGACGTCGCCACCTTGTCGGCCAGCTTTCCCTGCGCCCACAGGCCCCCCGTGGTGTCCAAGAAGGACTTCAGCTGCGCCGCGGCACCGCCGAAGCGCGTCGGGCTGCCCACGGCGAGGCCGTCGGCCCACTCGAGGTCGGCGAGCGTGGCGTACTCGTGGTGCGGGCCGGAGTCCACCCACGCCTGCCAGCGCGGGTTGCTCGCCACGGCTTCGGGCGGCGCGGTCTCGCGCACGGTCCGGACGCGGACGTCGGCACCGGTTTCCCGGGCGCCCTCGGCCAGCGCGGAGGCGAGGGCGGCGGTGTTGCCGGTGGCGCTGTAGTAGACGACGAGGATGCGTGTGCTCACGCCCCGCGACTCTAGGGGAAGCAGCGGCTTCAGGGCTGTGGCGTCCGAGGAGTGGGCGGGCCCGGCTTCCACGGGCTGACGGTGTCCGTCGGCCGCGTCGGGTCGTGGAACCGCGGGCGCACGAGTTCGTCGCGGCGCAGCGGCACCATGCCGTCGGTGATCGCCTGCATGATCTTCGCGTGCGCCCGCACCCCGGCGCCCGGCCGCTCCGGCTCGACGTCCGACAGGTCCACCGGCGCCCCGAAGTGCACCTTGAACCGGGGCCGGCGCAGTGGCGCGCTCAGGCCCGACCGCGCGAGCGGCACCAGGTCGGCGGGGCCGTTCACGGTTTCGGTGCCCCAGTACACGGCCTCGTGCGCGCCCCACTGGCTGATCGGGATCACGGGCACACCCGCGGCCAGCGCGAGGCGCGCCGCGCCCGTCTTGCCGCGCTCCGGCCACAGCCCCGGGTCGTGGCTGATCCGGCCCTCCGGGTAGACGATGAGCGGCTCCCGCATGGACCGCAGCGCCTCCACCGCCTCCGCGAACTGGCCCACGGCCGTGGCCGCGTGCTTGCGGTCCACCCGCAGGTGCCCGCTCACCCGCAGCGCCGGCCCGATCACGGGCGCGTCCAGGATGCCCCCGGCGAGCATGAACCGCGGGTTGATGCCGATCCTCTTGCACGCCGCCATCAGCACGAACGCGTCGAACACGCCGATGTGGTTCGCCGCCATCAGCAACGGCCGCCCCCGCAACTCCCGCGGCACCGACCCGGACACCGTGAGCCGCCCCACGAAGTTGACCAGGCCGCGATCGATGTTGAGCATCGTCCGCCAGATCGCCGGGGCACGACGTGGGGCCGGGAGGTCGTCCTGCTGCAGCGCGAACATGCGCAGAGCATGACACGGGGTCGATCACTCCCCGAAAGGGTGGTTACCTCGGCTCCGTAACGAAACGACGCGCAGCCACGCTGTAGCGGCCGTGCGCGAACTCGTCCTGATCCCCGCCGCGCTGGTCCTCCTCGCAGCCTGCGGCAGCCCGGACCCCACTCCGGTGCCGGCGCCCTCGCCTTCGCCTCGGTCCGTCGCGATCGGACCACGCGAGCGGGCCTACCTCGGAGCCCTCGGTTCGATCGACCCCGGCCTCGTCACCACCGAGGCCGGGGCGATCGTGCACGCGCACGACCTGTGTGACGACCTCGCGCAGGGCAAGGACCACGAGACCGTGCTCGCGAACGCGACCTGGGACTTCACGGGCGCCGCCGTGGCCGTCGACCAGGCGATGGCCGAGAAGATCCTCGCGGCGGCCGAATCGATCTGCTGAGCGGAGATCCACCAGGTCGGGCGGGCCGTCCGTGACGATTGTTTCCCCTGCGCTGCGAGTGGCACGTGTGACTATCGGTCCCGGGCCGTTACCGTGGAGGCATGGCTGGGTCGGCGACGAGGAAACGCACCACGGCGGGCAGCGGCGGGAAGGGGCCGGCGCGTGGTTCGCGCACGCCGTCGAAGCCGCGTTCGTCCGGGGCGCGACCGAGGAGCACGGCGCGCAAGCCGGCGCCGCGGAGGGGGAAGGCGAAGTCCGGGGCGTTCGGGCGGGGGGTGCGCGGGACGTGGAACCTGGTCGCCAAGGGGGTCGGCTCGCTGGCCCGCACGGTCGGGCGCACGCGGGAGCTGGAGCCCGAACACCGGCGTGACGGGCTGGCCCTGGGGCTGATCGCGCTGGCGATCATCGCGGCCGTGGGCGTGTGGTGGCGGGCCGCCGGGCCGATCGGCCAGGCGGTGGAGGTCGCGACGCGCACGGTGCTGGGCGCGGGGGCCGTCACGCTGCCGCTGGTGCTGGTGGTCGTCGCGGTCGCGCTGATGCGGTCGGAGCCCCGGCCCGAGACCCGTCCGCGCATGGTGATCGGCACGCTGCTGGTCGTGCTGTCCGTGCTCGGGATGCTGCACATCTTCACGGCCCTGCCCGGCACGAACGACGGCCGCATGTACGCCGGCGGCATCATCGGCGCGTTCTCGGGCGGGCTGCTCACCAAGGGCGTCACGACGTGGGTCGCCGTGCCGCTGCTGATCCTCGCGCTGCTGTTCGGCGTGCTCGTGTTCACCGGCACGCCCGTGCGGGAGATCCCGCACCGCCTGCGCACGTGGGGGCTCGACGAGGACGAACTCGCCGACATCGAGGCCGAACGCGAAGCGCCCGAAGCCGCCGACGACATCACCGAAGCCGACCCGAAGTCGGTGCGCCTGCGCAAGCCGTCGCGCCGCCGCCAGGCCAGCGCGGACGCCGAGGGCGAGCAGCTCGACCTCGACGCGATGCTGGCCGAGCCGCCCACGCCGGTGCGGCCGCCGAAGCCCAAGCCCGCCGCCGAGGTCCCGGAGAAGAAGCCGAAGAAGGCGCCGGAGCCGCCGCTCGCCGTCACCCGGACCGTCGAGGGCGACTACCACCTCCCGCCGCCCGACCTGCTGCAGATCGGCGACGCGCCGAAGTCCCGCAGCAAGGCCAACGACGCCATGATCGAGGCGATCACCGGCGTGCTGGAGCAGTTCAGCATCGACGCCCAGGTCACCGGGTTCACCCGCGGCCCCACGGTCACGCGCTACGAGGTCGAGCTCGGCCCGGGCGTGAAGGTCGAGAAGATCACGGCGCTCACGAAGAACATCGCGTACGCCGTGGCCACCGACAACGTCCGGCTGCTCGCGCCGATCCCCGGCAAGTCGGCCGTCGGCATCGAGGTGCCGAACTCCGACCGCGAGATGGTGCGCCTCGGCGACGTGCTGCGCGCGCCGTCGACGGTCAAGGACAACCACCCGATGGTGATCGGCCTCGGCAAGGACATCGAGGGCCACTTCGTCACGGCCAACCTCACGAAGATGCCCCACCTGCTGGTGGCCGGTTCGACCGGTTCCGGTAAGTCGAGCTTCGTCAACTCGATGCTGGTGTCGCTGCTCGCGCGCGCGACGCCGGACGAGTGCCGGATGATCCTCGTCGACCCGAAGATGGTCGAGCTCACGCCGTACGAGGGCATCCCGCACCTGATCACGCCCATCATCACCCAGCCGAAGAAGGCGGCCGCCGCGCTGGCCTGGCTGGTGGAGGAGATGGAGCAGCGGTACCAGGACATGCAGGCCAACAAGGTCCGCCACATCGACGACTACAACAAGAAGGTGCGCTCGGGCGAGATCACCGCGCCGCCGGGCAGCGAGCGCGAGTACCGCCCGTACCCGTACATCATGGCGATCGTCGACGAGCTGGCCGACCTCATGATGACCGCGCCGCGCGACGTCGAGGACGCGATCGTCCGCATCACGCAGAAGGCGCGCGCCGCCGGCATCCACCTGGTGCTGGCCACGCAGCGGCCGTCCGTCGACGTCGTCACCGGCCTGATCAAGACGAACGTGCCGTCGCGGCTGGCGTTCGCCACGTCGTCGCTCACGGACTCGCGGGTCATCCTCGACCAGCCCGGCGCCGAGAAGCTCATCGGCATGGGCGACGCGCTCTACCTGCCGATGGGCGCGGGCAAACCGGTGCGCATCCAGGGCGCGTTCGTCGGCGACGAGGAGATCGCGGCCGTCGTCGCGTTCGCCAAGGAGCAGGCGCAGCCCGACTACACCGACGGCGTCACGGCCGCCAAGGCGGGCGAGAAGAAGGAGATCGACCCGGACATCGGCGACGACCTCGACGTGCTGCTGCAGGCCGCCGAGCTCATCGTCACCTCGCAGTTCGGCTCGACGTCGATGCTGCAGCGCAAGCTCCGCGTCGGCTTCGCCAAGGCCGGCCGCCTGATGGACCTGCTCGAAAGCCGCGGCGTCGTGGGCCCCTCCGAAGGCTCGAAGGCCCGTGACGTGCTCATCAAGCCCGAGGAGCTCGAGGGCGTCCTGTTCATGATCCGCGGCGGCGACGCCCCCGCGGGCGGCGGCGAGGACGAGGACTTCTGATGCAACCCGGGACGGTGATCTTTCCGTCCCGGGTTCATGGACGCTCGCAAGTTCGCCGTGATCATCGGATCGGCCGCGGTCCTCGCCGTGGGCGCGGGGAGTTCGGTCGCGCTCGCGCACACGCTGCACGTGCCCGCGGTGCCGCCCCGGCCGGCGTCCGGGACCGTGGCCGCCGACCCCGGGCGGGACGTCACGCTGGCCCGGGGCCAGGAAGCGCAACTGTCCACGAAGGACCTGACCGTCCGCTACACGCGGCTCGTCGAGGACTCGCGCTGCCCGGCGCACGTGCAGTGCGTCTGGTCCGGCGACGCCGTCGTGGCGGTGCAGCTGAGCCAGCCGGGCCGCGGGGAGCAGACCACGAGCGTCCTGCACACCGCCAGCCGCGGCCCGCACGCGACGAACTACGCGGCGGCGACCGTCACGCTCGTCGACGTGAGCCCCAGCGGCGACCGGATCACGCTGCGCGTCAGCTAGCCGCTCGTCCGGGTGTCACCCGGCTCAGCGGAATCCCGCGGGAACTCGAGCAGCATGCGCGAGTTTCCGAGCGTATTGGGCTTCACGTACGGCAGATTCAGGAACTCCGCGACGCCCGGGTCCAGCGAGTGGCGCATCTCCTCGTAGACCTCGTGCGACACGGGCGTGCCGTCGATCTCGACGAAGCCGTGGCGGGCGAAGAACTCCGTCTCGAAGGTGAGCACGAACAGGCGCTTGAGCCCCAGGTCGCGGGCCTCGTCGACGAGCCGGCCGACCAGCGTGTGCCCGATGCCGCGCCCGCGCGCCGCTTTGTTCACCACGACCGTGCGCAGTTCGGCGATGTCCTCCCACAGCACGTGCAGCGCCGCGGCGCCCAGCACGTCCTCGTCGCCGTCGACGTTCTCGTCGACCACCACCCAGAACTCCTGCACCGCCTCGTACAGCGTGACCAGGTCCTTTTCGAGCAGGACACGCCCCGCGTCGGCGTCCACGAGAGCCTTGATCTTGCGGACGTCGGCTATGCGGGCGCGGCGGACAGCGGGTCGGGCGGAGTCGTACGGCACACGGTCCAAGATATCGATTGCCCCGGCCGCGGCCGCCGACGGCTCGATCGAGGTACCCCGGATGCGTGAGCGACGGGGTGGTCACGTATAGCTTGTGCAAGTACCTGAGCCACGAGTAGCCGCTGAACACACCGGGGCCCGCGCTTGCCCCGACGGGGAGGAAGTGCATGTCCGGGACCACCGTGGTCGCACCCGAACGACCCGGTCAGCCTCCGGCGCCTTCTGCGGCGCAGGCCCGTTTCCGGCCTGAACTGCAGGGCGTTCGCGCGCTCGCGTCGCTGCTGGTCGTCGTCTACCACGTCTGGCTCGACCGCATCTCCGGCGGCGTCGACGTGTTCTTCCTCGTCTCCGGGTTCCTCATCACCGGCCAGCTCTACCGCGCCCTGCTGCGCGGGAAGATCGAGCTGCGCCCGATGTGGGGCCGGATGATCAAGCGGCTCTTCCCGGCCGCGATGACGGTGCTGCTCGTCGTGGTGGTCGCGTCGGCGCTGCTGCTGCCGCAGGACCGCTGGTTCCAGACCATTCACGAGGTCTTCGCGTCGGCGCTGTTCTACGAGAACTGGCAGCTGGCCGCCGATTCCGTCGACTACTTCGCCCAGCACAACAGCGCGAGCCTGGTGCAGCACTTCTGGTCGCTGTCGATCCAGGGCCAGTTCTACCTGCTGTGGCCCCTGATCTTCGTCGCGCTCGGCTTCCTCGCGCGCAACCGCGGCTGGTCGCTGCGCCGCATCGTGAACACGCTGCTCATCACGCTGTTCGTGCTTTCCCTGGCGTACTCGGTCTACCTCACCGCCGTCGACCAGCCACTGGCCTACTTCCACGGCCTCACCCGCGTGTGGGAGTTCGCGCTCGGCGGCCTGATGGCGATGTTCCTCGACGCCTTCACGCTACCGCGCGGGCTGCGCATCGTGCTCGGCTGGATCGGCGTGGCGGGCCTGGTGCTGTGCGGCATCGTGCTGCGGGTCGACAGCGTGTTCCCCGGCTGGATCGCGCTGTGGCCGACGCTCTCGGCCGGGCTCGTGCTCGTGGCCGGCCAGACCGGCACGGTCTTCGGCGCCGACCGCTGGCTGAGCTCCAAGCCGCTGGGCTACCTGGGCAACCTGAGCTTCTCGCTGTACCTGTGGCACTGGCCGGTGCTGGTGTTCTACCTGGTGGTGCGCGATCGCGTGGCCGTCGGCCTGCTCGGCGGCGCCGTGGTGGTCGGGGCGTCGTTCGTGCTCTCGATCCTCACCTACCACTTCATCGAGAACCCGATCCGGCTCTCGAAGATCGGCACCGTGAAACGGTGGGGCGCCTACCGGTTCGGCATCATCGCGCTCGCGCCGGTGCTCATCGCGGCCGGTTTGTGGGGCGGGTACACCACGGCGCAGGCGAACTACTCGATCGCGCTCGACGACGCCGACCACCCCGGCGCCGCCGCGCACGCGCCCGGGTTCGTCTACCGCGGTTCGCCGTCGCCCTCGGTCGTGCCGCCGACGCTCAAGCTGCCCGAGGACTGGGCCGGCATCACCGACGACAAGTGCACGACGTCGCCGCGCAACGAAGAGCTGAAGGTGTGCACGGAAAATCCGGCCGGGCCGCCGAAGAAGCGCGTGGTCCTCGTCGGCGACTCGCACATCCAGCAGTACCTGGCCGCGTTCCTGCCGATGGTCCAGACCGAAGGCTGGGCGGTCACGTCGATGCTCAAGGGCGCGTGCCCGTTCTCGACGACGGCCGACCTGATGCCCGGTGACCAGGGCTGCATGGACTGGAACAAAGCCGCGGCCGACGAAATCGTCTCGATGCACCCCGACGCGGTCGTGACGCTCGCGAGCGTGAACACCAAGGCCGGCATCACCGAGACGACGCCGGCGGGCTTCGTGAACCAGTGGGCCCAGATGGACAACGCCGGCATCCCGGTAATCGCCGTGCGCGACAACCCGCGGTTCGCGTTCAACATGGCCGCGTGCGTCGCCCAGCGCAGCCCCACGGACCCGGCGTGCACGCTGAACCGCGCGGCCGTCCAGCCCGCCGAGGCGCCCTACGCCGCCGCACCCGGCGTGCCGGGCAACGTGTCGTTCCTCGACTTCACGGACTACTTCTGCGACAAGACCACGTGCCCGCCCGTGGTCGGCAACGTGCTGGTGTACATGGACGACAACCACCTGACCGCCACGTACCTCACGACCCTCGCGCCGATCGCGGACAAGCAGGTGAAGACCGCCCTGAAGTGGTGATCGCCCCGGTGCGGTGAGCACCGTATGCTGCCGCACCGGGAGATCGACGAGGGGAAGCGGGGGACATGACGCGCTCGGGGTGGGACGCGTTCCAGGCCGCGCACGCGGAGGCGGCCGCCGGCCGGACGACGGTGCTGGCGGGCCCGGACGGGACGTCGTGGCTGCTCGTGCCGGGCCGTCCGTGGCAGTCGTCCAGGCCTGGCGGCGCGTGGCAGTTCGGCCAGGTGCCGCCCGATCCGGCGTACTGCGCCGCGACGCGGATCGTGCCGCCGCAAGGGTTCGGGCAGCCCGGCCCCGCGCCGGGTGGTCCCGCACGACCTGGTCCAGCACAGCCCGGTCCGACACAACCTGGACCGGCGCAGCCGGGCCCGGCCGTCCCGCCGGGTGGTCCGGCCGGACCGTTCGTGCCACCGGGTCCACGGCCCGCCCCAGCCGGGCCGGTCACCGGGCCCGGGCAAGCCGGTCCGCCTCTCGCGCCCTACTCGCAGCCGGTGGGCGGACAGGCGCCGGGCACTTCCGGACCGCTGCCCGCGCAGCCGATGCCCCCGGCCCAGACCGGTCAGTACGGTGCCTTTCCCGCGCAGCAGGCGCCCGTGCCGAACCCACGTCCGGCCGGCCCGCCGCCCCTCCCCGTGTCGCAGCAACCCCCGGTGCGGGTCGAGCGAATCGGCGGCGGGGCGTTCGTGGCGGGGGAGGAGTCGGCGGCGGAGTTCGTGCGGCGGGTCGTGCAGGTCGTCGCGTGGGCCGACGGGACGCGGCACGGCGGCTCGGGCGAAGCGCCACCGCCGGAGCCGGAGCGGCCGAAGGGCGCGCAGGGCGGCGGTCTCCTCGACGATCTGGCCCGCAACACCCGCTCGGTGACGTTCGACCTCCTCGCGGTGGGCAACCGCGCGCGGGAGCGGCGTGAAGCCGAGCGCTACGAGAAGGCGTACGCCGAATGGACGGTCGCGTACCGGGAGTGGGAGCAGCGGCAGGGTTCGGGCGTGAAACAGCCGAATCCGCTGGTGCTGCTCGTCGGTGAGCCGCACACGGGGCAGCACCGGCTGTGGCGGTCGCTGCGCGCCGAGCTGGATCGCGCCGAGGTCGACTTCAGCGACGCCGTGTCCACGAGCGCCGCGGACCTGTCCGGGGACGACCCCGCAGACGTCAAGCTGCGCAGGTACGTCGCCGATCGGCAGGAGCCGTCGTTCCAGCTGATCCAGGACCTCGACGTCCTCCTCGACGAGGAACCCGGCGGTGTCCTGCGCACCCTTCGCGACTACGCCCACGACCAGAACAGCTGCCGGCTCCTCGTGTTCACCGGCAGCGAGCGCGTGGCGGAACGCCTGCGCACCGAGGCACCGGACCTCGGGTCGGCCGTGCTGCAGTACCGGATGCCGCGGTTCACGCGGCCCGCGCAAGTGGCCGCGTTGCTGGACGTCGTCGCGGCGGAGCGCTCGTTCGTGCTGCCGCCCGACGTCCGGGACCGGCTCGCCCAGCTGGCCGACGGCGCGGCCGGGGCGCGGGGCGTCGAGGCGCTGCTGGACGCGGCGGGTCGCGAAGCCGTCGCCGGCGGGCCCGCGCCGGACGGCCGGATCCACCTCGGCCCGCAGCACGTCGCGCCGCTCATCGCGGCGGCCGAGCGGCGCGCGGGCCGGCCGATCGACGAGCTCCTCGAGGAACTCGACGCGATGATCGGCCTCACGTCGGTGAAGCAGCGCGTGCGCGCGCTGGTCGCCGAAGCGCAGATCGGCGCGCGCCGCCGGGAAGCGGGCCTGCCGGTCGCCACGCGCAGCCGCCACCTCGTGCTCACGGGCAACCCGGGTACGGCGAAGACGACCGTCGCGCGGCTGGTGGGCAAGATCTACCAGGCGCTGGGCATGCTGCCCAAGGGCCACCTCGTCGAGGTCGCCCGGCCGGACCTCGTCGGCGAGTACATCGGCGAGACGTCGAAGAAGACCCGCGCTGTCTGCGAACGCGCGACCGGCGGTGTGCTGTTCATTGACGAGGCTTACAGCCTCGCGCTCGACAAGGAAGACGAGTACGGCCGCGAAGCCGTCACCGAAGTCCTGCTGCAGATGGAGAACCACCGCGACGATCTCGTCGTGTTCGCCGCCGGCTACCCGAAGGAGATGGACGAGTTCCTGGAGTCCAACCCCGGATTGCGGTCGCGGTTCGCCTCCCGGATCGAGTTCCCCGATTACACGAACGAAGAACTCGCCGCGATCTTCCGCGTCCTGGCGCAGGGCCAGGGGTACCGGCTGGGCGACGACCTCGTCGCCCAGCTGCCCGAAGCGATGCGGCGCATCCCGCGCGGGCGCGGCTTCGCGAACGGCCGTTCGGCGCGCGGCGTGCTGGAGGCGGCGATCGGCAAGCAGTCCGCGCGGCTCGCGGCCTTGCCCGACACCCCAGCGGCGGAACTGTCCACTTTGGTCGCCGCCGACCTGCCCGCCGGCGGTGAAGCCGGCGTGGCCGTGACCGACGACGCGGGGCCGCGCCGCGGCCTCGGCGAGCTGATGACCGAGCTCGACGCGATGATCGGCCTCACCCCGGTGAAGCAGCGGGTCCGCGCGCTCGTCGACGAGGTGTCCGTGGACGCCCGCCGCCGCGCCGCCGGCATGAAGGTCGCGCCGCGCAGCCGGCACCTCGTGCTCACCGGCAACCCGGGCACGGCCAAGACGACCGTCGCGCGGCTGCTCGGGCAGATCTACCGCGAGCTGGGTGTGCTGCCGTCCGGGCACCTGGTCGAGGTCACGCGGGCGGACCTCGTCGGGGAGTTCTCGGGGCAGACCGCGCCCAAGACGCGCGACGTGTGCGAACGCGCCGTCGGGGGCGTGCTGTTCGTCGACGAGGCCTACGACCTGGCCCGTGACGACGACCAGCTGGGCCGCGAAGCGGTGGCCGAGTTGCTCGTGCAGATGGAGAACCACCGCGAAGACCTCGTCGTCTTCGCCGCGGGCTACCCGAAGGAGATGGACGGCTTCCTCGAGGCGAACCCGGGCCTGCGCTCCCGCTTCGCCGCGCGCATCGAGTTCCCGGACTACAGCGACGCCGAGCTGGCCGCGATCTTCCGCGCCCTGGCCGCCGGCCAGGGTTACCAGCTGGCCGATGACCTCGTCGAGGCGCTGCCCGAAGCCGTCCGGCGCATTCCGCGCGGGCAGGGCTTCGCCAACGGCCGGTCCGTGCGGGGGCTGCTGGAGGCCGCGCTCGGCAAGCAGGCGAGCCGCCTCGCCGCGCAGCCGGCCGACACCGACCTCTCGCTCCTGACCGCCGCCGACTTGCCGGGGGAATCCGGCGTCGGGATGGCCGACGACGCCGGCCCGCCCCGCGGCCTCGACGACCTGCTCGCCGAGCTCGACGGCATGATCGGCCTGGATTCCGTCAAGCAGCGCGTGCGCTCGCTCGTCGCCGGCGCGCGGCTCGACGCGCGGCGCCGCAAGGCCGGCCTGCCCGTGGAGGCGAGCAGCCGCCACCTCGTGTTCACCGGCAACCCGGGCACGGCCAAGACGACCGTCGCGCGGCTCATGGGCCGGCTCTACCGCGAGCTGGGCCTGCTGTCCTCCGGCCACCTCGTCGAGGTCGGCCGGCCGGACCTGGTGGCGGAGTACCTGGGGCAGACGGCACCGAAGACGCGCGAAGTGTGCGAGCGCGCGCTGGGCGGGGTGCTGTTCGTCGACGAGGCCTACACGCTCGTGCAGAAGCAGGGCCAGTCCACCGACTTCGGCGCCGAAGCCATCGCCGAGCTGCTGGTCCAGATGGAGAACCACCGCGGGGACCTCGTCGTCATCGCCGCCGGTTACCCCGGCGACATGGACCGCTTCCTCGACGCCAACGCCGGCCTGCGCTCGCGCTTCGGCGGCACCGTCGAGTTCGCCGACTACGACGACGGGGAGCTCGCCGCCATCTTCACCGCCATGGCGACCCACCGCGGCTACCGGCTGGCCGCCGAGGTCGAGACCGCGCTGCCCGCCCGCATGGCCGCTCTCGACCGCGGCCCCGGCTTCGCGAACGGCCGTTCGGCGCGCGCCTTGCTCGAACAGGCGATCGCCGCGCAGGCGCTGCGCCTCGCCGGCCCGGACGTCGACCTCGAGGCCGTGGCCGACGCCGAGCTGACGCTGCTGACCCTCGCGGACCTCCCTGCTCCCGGGTGAGGCGGGCGGGCCACCGCACTGGGTGACGCCCTCGCCGACCGGCCGGAGGGCGGCGGCTACCCTGAACGTCGTGCCTTCTCCCACCACTGAGCCAGCCCGCAGCCGTCGAGTCTCCCTCGTGACCCTGGGCTGCGCCCGCAACGAGGTCGACTCCGAGGAGCTGGCCGGCCGCCTCGCCGCCGGGGGCTGGGAGCTGGCCGCGGATCCGGAGGATTCCGACGTCGTCGTGGTGAACACGTGCGGGTTCGTGGAGTCGGCGAAGAAGGATTCGGTCGACACGCTGCTCGCGGCGGCCGACACGGGCCGCAAGGTCGTGGCCGTGGGCTGCATGGCCGAGCGGTACGGCACGGAGCTGGCCGACAGCCTGCCCGAGGCCGACGCCGTGCTCGGGTTCGACCACTACGCCGAGCTGTCCGACCGCCTGGACGACGTCGTGGCCGGCCGCGACGTCGCGTCGCACACGCCGTCCGACCGGCGCAAGCTCCTGCCGATCAGCCCGGTGCAGCGTCCAGCGGCCACGGAGACCGTGGAGGTCCCGGGCCACGCGCAGCACGGCTGGGGTCCGCGCGTGCTGCGCACCCGGCTCGACGATTCGCCCGTCGCGGCGCTGAAAATCGCGTCCGGCTGCGACCGGCGCTGCTCGTTCTGCGCCATCCCGTCGTTCCGCGGCTCGTTCGTGTCGCGCCAGCCGGACGAAATCGTCGCCGAGGCCCGGTGGCTGGCGGACAACGGCGTGAAGGAGCTGTTCCTCGTCAGCGAGAACTCCACGTCCTACGGCAAGGACTTCGGCCGCGACGGCACGCGGGCGCTGGAGCTGCTTCTGCCGCGGCTGGCGGAGATCGAGGGCATCGAGCGCGTGCGCGTGTCCTACCTGCAGCCCGCCGAGACCCGGCCGCAGCTGGTGAAGGCCATCGCGACCACGCCGGGCGTCGCGGACTACTTCGACCTGTCGTTCCAGCACTCGAGCGAGCAGGTGCTGCGCCGCATGCGCCGCTTCGGCTCCACCGATTCGTTCCTGGCGCTCACCGAGCAGATCCGCGAGTACGCCCCCGAGGCCGGCATCCGCACCAACGTGATCGTCGGCTTCCCGGGCGAGACCGAGGACGACCTCGCGGAGCTGGAGCGGTTCCTCACCGGCGCGCGGCTCGACGCCGTGGGCGTCTTCGGCTACTCCGACGAGGACGGCACGGAGGCCGAGACCTTCGACGGCAAGCTCGACCCGGCCGTGGTCGCCGAGCGCGTCGGCCGCGTCTCGGCGCTGGTCGAGGAGCTCACCGCGCAGCGCGCCGAAGACCGCATCGGCACGTTCGTCGACGTCCTCGTGGAACAGGTGGCCGAGGACGGTGACGACGCCGTCGGCCGCGCCGCCCACCAGGCACCCGAGGTGGACGGCGAGTGCGTGATCCTCGAAGACCCGGACCGCCCCGCCGTCGAGGTGGGCGACCTGGTGCGCTGCGAGGTCGTCGACTCCGCCGGGGTCGACCTGATCGTCCGTCCGGTGCCGGACGCGGACCGGTGAGTGCGGCGACCGGCGACGCCGGCGAGGGCATGACCCGCGCCGCGGGCTCGGACGCGAGGAAAGCGTCCGCCGGACCGGTCCCGACGCCGGAGGCTGTCGTGCCGGAGCCGACTCCCGTTCCGACCTGGAACGTCGCGAACATCCTCACTCTTTCGCGGCTCGTGCTGGTGCCGCTGTTCGTCGTGGCCCTGTTCGCGGGCGACGGCGCGGACACGACGTGGCGGGCGATCGCGACGGGCCTGTTCGTCGTCGCGTCCGCGACCGACCAGGTCGACGGCTGGGTCGCCCGCAAGTACGGCCTGATCACCGACTTCGGCAAGATCGCCGACCCGATCGCGGACAAGGCGCTGATCGGCGCCGCGCTCGTCGGCCTGAGCGTGCTGGGCGAGCTGCCGTGGTGGGTCACGATCGTGATCGCCGTGCGGGAGATCGGTGTCACGCTGCTGCGCTTCTGGGTGATCCGCCACGGCGTGATCCCGGCCAGCCGCGGGGGCAAGGCCAAGACGATGACGCAGATCGTGGCCATCGTGGTCTACCTGCTGCCGTTGCCGGCGGGCGCGGACCCGGTGCGCTGGGCTCTGATGGGCCTCGCGGTGCTGCTGACCGTGGTCACGGGCGTCGACTACCTGGTCCGCGCGGTGCGCCTGCGGGCCGCCGGCCGCCGGGCGACGGGAGCCTGATGACGGACCTGGACAGCGCCGCCGCCGAACTGGTGGCCGCGCTGAAGAGGCGCGGCGAGACCCTGGCCGCCGCCGAATCACTGACCGCCGGGCTGGTCTGCGCGACCGTGGCCCGCATCCCCGGCGCGAGCGCGGTGCTGCGCGGCGGGTTCGTGGTGTACGCCACGGAGCTCAAGCACGAGCTCGCGGGCGTGGACGAGCAGCTCCTGGCCGAGCACGGCGCGGTGCACCCCGAGGTCGCGGCCCAGCTCGCGGACGGCGCGCGGGCGCGGTGCGGGTCCACGTGGGGGCTCGGGCTGACCGGCGTCGCGGGCCCGGACTGGCAGGACGGCGTGCCACCGGGGACCGTGCACATCGGGCTTTCCGGGCCGTCGACCCGGGTCGTGCGCACCACTTCGGAGACCGGTGATCGGGACATGATCAGGACCGCATCGGTCGGCGCGGCGTTTTCGCTGCTGAGGGAACATCTACACTGAAAGAGGCGTTCGCCCTTGGCGGACGTACGTGTCAAGTCCTGCACTCGGGGCACCGCTCTGGGTAACGTAGGAGGCACCAGTTCGGGAAGGGAGGCGCGTGATGACCGTGCTGTTGCGTGAGGCGATCGGTGATCGGCTCCGTCATGCCCGCACCAACCAGCGTCGAACGCTGCGTGACATCTCCCGCGCCGCCAGGGTGAGCCTCGGATACCTCTCCGAGGTCGAGCGCGGTCAGAAGGAAGCTTCCAGCGAGCTGCTGGCCTCCATCTGCGAGGCTCTCGACCTTCCGCTCGGCGAGCTGCTGCACAAGGTCGCGGCCGACGTGTCCGCCCTCGAATCGGTCGAGGTGGCCCCGGTCGGCGAGCCGGTGGTCGACGGTGCCCCGAGGGAGACCGTACCGGCGGAGCACGAGGCCACCGCGTCGGCGAGCGGGTTCGAAGGGGGCCGCCTGGTCTCCGAGCTGGTCGGCGACGACTTGTCCGACCTGCGGCTTTCGCCCGCTCCGCGGATGAACACCCAGCTGCGGACCACGATCGGCGCGCCGAAGCTGGCGTCGACGATCGCCGCGTAATCAGCGCTGCGTACGCGTACGGCCCCGGGCAGTTACCCCGGGGCCGTACGCCTTTTACCAATCCGACCAAAGGTAGGCGGACACCCAGCCGGACATTACTGTGGGTCGCGACGGTTTCCGCCGTGACTGTGGTCGGATTGGTAACGAGCAGCACAGATGCGTGATCGATCAGGGTCGTCCCTGAATTCCCCCGGGGTCGCCTGGAACGGCAGGGGCTGACCTGACACGATGGAACCCAACGCCGGGGTCGGGACGTTGTGCACTAGGGGAGCGACGCCCCACCTCGAGGTAACTCAGGGCCCGTGGGACGCAAGAAGGCAGGCGGAGGAGATGGCCAACCCGTTCGTGAAGTTCTGGAAGTACATGATGGCGGCGTTCTCGTCGAAGATCGACGAGCACGCCGACCCGAAGGTACAGATCCAGCAGGCCATCGAGGAGGCACAGCGCAACCACCAGGCGCTGACGCAGCAGGCCGCCTCCGTGATCGGCAACCAGCGCCAGCTGGAGATGAAGCTCAACCGGCAGCTCGGCGAGGTCGAGAAGCTGCAGGCGTCGACCCGGCAGGCCCTGGTGCTCGCCGACGAGGCGCGCGGCAAGGGTGACGAGCAGAAGGCGACCGAGTTCGAGACCGCCGCGGAGAGCTTCGCGGCGCAGCTCGTCACGGCCGAGCAGAGCATCGAGGACCTCAAGACCCTGCACGACCAGTCGCTGCAGGCTGCGGCGCAGGCGAAGAAGGCCGTGGAGCGCAACGCCACGATGCTGCAGCAGAAGCTGGCCGAGCGCACCAAGCTGCTCTCGCAGCTGGAGCAGGCGAAGATGCAGGAGCAGGTCTCCGCTTCGCTGAACCAGATGAGCCAGCTGGCCGCGCCCGGCAACACGCCGTCGCTGGAAGAGGTCCGCGACAAGATCGAGAAGCGCTACACCACGGCGCTGGGCCAGGCCGAGCTCGCGCAGAACTCGGTGCAGGGCCGCATGCTCGAGGTGCAGGAGTCGGCCACCCAGATGGCGGGCCACTCGCGGCTCGAGCAGATCCGCGCGTCCATGCGCGGCGACTCGGTCGCGCAGGTCACCGACGGTGGCGCCACGAAGTCGGCGGGCACCACCGCCGGCAGCGCCGACATCCAGCGTGAGATCCAGGCCCGCGTGCAGGCCGAGCAGGGTAAGAACCCGGCCTGACCGCCGGGCTCAGGACGACTCCGGGGGACACGCGATGGCCGGTGGCAACGGGCGGCGGGACTTCAACGAGTTCAACGCCAAGCTTGAAAAGCACATCGAAAAGCTGCCGGAGTACGCCCAGAAGGCCCAGGAGAAGCTCCACCGGTACTTCCCGCCGCCGGCCGGTGAGGCCGGCGGCGGGAAGCCCGCCGCACAGCAAAGACCGGCCTACCAGCGCCCGCCCGCGCTGCGCCGACCGACCGTGCCGACCACGTTCTCGCAGGTCGCGGGCCAGGTCCCGGCCGTCGCCGAGGTCCGCGCGAAGTGGCAGCGCTGGAACGAACCCGCGGCCCGGCACCAGCGGCGCATCAACCGCACCTCGCGGGCGCTCACGCTGTGGCTGCTCATCACGATCCTGCTCGGCGTGCTCACCGTGCTGTCGGGCACGGGTCTGCTCGGCAACGGACAGCCCGAGGTCTTCCAGACCGTGCTGTCGGGCTTCGGCACGATCGTCTTCGGCACCTTCAGCGCCCGCACCGGGCTGAAGCTGCGCGAACTCAAAAAACTCGAGCTCCCGGCAGCGGCCACCGCGCCGCCGCCACCTCTGCCTCCGGCCGGCTCCGCGGCCCGCGAGCCGATGGAACGCCTCGCCGAATCCGAAGCCTCCCTGGGCGAGCTCCTGCGGCAGCTCTCCGTCCCCACGTCGCTCGGCACCACGGCCGTCCCGGAGATCTCGGTGGCCGACGCCCGCACCACCGCCCGCGAGGCGGCCGCCGCGCTGCGCGGCCTGGCCGCCCGCATCCAGGCGATCGAACGCGGCCGCAACTCCGCCCCGGCCCGCGAACGCGCCGCGCTGGACGCCGCGATCGCGAAGATGCGGGAACAACTCGACGACGGCATAGAGGCCTACGGCAGCCTGGTCGCCGCGGCGGGCCGCGCCGTCGCCGCCAGCAGTGACGGCATGGGCACCTCCAAGCAGGCCCTCACCGAGGCGACCGACCACCTGGCCGGCCTGGCCCTGGCGCTGCGCGAGCTGTCCTAGCGACCACCACCGGCCCGCTGCGGCGAGCAGGCCCTGACCGACGCGACCGACCACCTCGCCGGCCTGGTCCTGGGGCTGCGCGAGCTGTCCTGGCGACGCCCGGCCCGGCGGCGAGCGGGTCCTCGCCGAGGTGACCGATCAGCTGGCGGGCCTGGTTCTGGCGGTGCGCGAGTTGTGCTGGCGGCGCCCGGCCCGGCGGCGAGCGGGTCCTCGCCGAGGTGACCGATCAGCTGGCGGGCCTGGTTCTGGCGGTGCGCGAGTTGTGCTGGCGGCGCCCGGCCCGGCGGCGAGCGGGTCCTCGCCGAGGTGACCGATCAGCTGGCGGGCCTGGTTCTGGCGGTGCGCGAGCTGTCCTGGCGGCACCGGGCCCGGCGGTGGTTGTGGCGCGGCAAGCAGGTCCTCGCCGAGGTGACCGGCCATCTCGCCGGCCTGGTTCTGGCGGTGCGCGAGTTGTGCTGGCGACGCCGGGCCCGGCGGTGGTTGTGGCGCGGCAAGCGGGCCCTCACCGACGTGACCGGCCATCTCGCCGGCCTGGTTCTGGCGGTGCGCGAGCTGTCCTGGCGACGCCGGGCCCGGCGGCGGTTGTGGCGCGGCAAGCAGGTCCTCGCCGAGGTGACCGATCAGCTCGCCGGCCTGGTCCTGGCGCTGCGCGAGCTGTCCTGGCGACCACCGGCCGGCGGCAGTTCCGCCGCGGAGAACTGCGTGGTTTCGGCGCGTGTGCGTATTCCCGTGCGCCGGCGTGATGGCGCACCGCGCCCGGGAACGAGCCGAACGGCGCAGTTTGACTTTCCGGTCGGCCTAGTCCGCGCGCGCTTCGCCGACGGTCGGTAAGTGCGCGGTGATACCGAAACAATCGCGTAATCGGAAACACCTGGTTACGGAAACGCGTGCGGTTTAACGTTTTTCTCATGCAGTCAGTGGTGGCACCCGCCAGAATCGGCGCCGTGGACTGAGGTTTCCGTGGCGCCGGACGTACACAGTGGACTTTCTCGATCCCGCCGAGGAAAGGACGCCCCGTGACCACGCTCCTGCCTGAACCGGAACCAGTGCCCGTTTCCCCGCCCAGCGCGCACCGCCGCGTGGTCGCCGCGTTCGAACGCCTCGCGCACGTCGACCGGCCCGAGCTGTGGATCAGCCTCCGCACGCTGGAGGAAGTGCTGGTCGACGCCAAGGCGGTCGACGAGCGCGTGCGAGCCGGCGAGGACCTGCCACTGGCGGGGACCGTGGTCGCGGTCAAGGACCTCATCGACGTCGCCGGGCTGCCCACCACCGCGGGGTGCCCGGGTTTTTCGCGGGTGCCCGTGACCAGTGCCACGGCGGTCACGCGGCTCACCGGCGCGGGGGCCGTGGTGCTCGGCAAGACGAACCTCGACCAGTTCGGGTCCGGCCTGGCCGGCACCCGCAGCCCGTACGGCCCGGTCGTTTCGGCCACCGACCCGGACAAGGTCGCGGGTGGGTCCAGCAGCGGTTCTGCCGTGGCCGTCGCGCTCGGGATCGCCGACCTCGCGCTCGGCACTGACACCGCGGGCTCCGGCCGCGTGCCGGCGGCGCTGAACGGCGTGATCGGCCTCAAGCCGACGCTCGGGCTGGTGCCGAAGACGGGCGTGTTCCCGGCGTCGCCGTCGTTCGACTGCGTGTCGGTGTTCGCGAGCAGCCTGGCGCTCGGGCAGCGCGCGCTGGCCGTGCTGACGGGTCCCGACGGGCTCGACCCGTCCGCGCGGGAGTGGCCCGCCGACGTCCCGCTCGGCGTGGGGGAGCGCCCGCGCGTCGCGATCCCGGACGAGGCCGGGCTCGTGCCGTTGTCGGCGCCGGCGAAGCGCGCGTTCCTGGCGGCTGTGGCGTCGCTGGAAGCCGCCGGCGCCCTCGTCGAGCCGCTCGACCTCAGCGTGTTCTTCGAAGCCGGACAGCTGCTCTACGGCAGCGCGCTCGTCGCCGAGCGTTACGCGTCCGCGGGGGAGATCCTCGCCGCCAAGCCGGAGGGCGCCGATCCGACGGTTTCGGGCATCGTCGCGGCCGCGGGCACGCACCTCGCGCACGAGCTCGCCGACGCCCAGCGCCGCGTCACGCAGCTGCGCGCGGCCGCCCGCGAAGCGCTGGGCGAGCACGACGCGCTGCTGCTGCCCACCGTGTCCGATCACCCCGACCTGAGCGAGGCGCTGGCCGACCCCGCCGGCGTGAGCGCACGGCTCGCGACGTACACGGCGTTCGTCAACGTGCTCGACCTCTCCGCCGTCACGGTGCCGGTGCGCCCGGGGGACCAGCGGCCGTTCGGCGTCACCATCGCCACGCGGGCCTTCGACGACCAGATCGCGATCGAGCTCGCCGGGCTGCTCACGGGCGAGCCGACCGAGCCGTACCCGCCCGAAGGTGTGGACCTCGTCGTGTTCGGCGCGCACCTGCGGGGCCAGCCGCTCAACGACCTGCTGCACGGCGGGCGGTTCGTGGCGCCGGTCCGGACCGCCGAGCGCTACCGCATGGTGCTGCTGGACACCGAACCCGCGCAGCCCGGTGTCGTCGCCGGTCGCGCGGCGCTGGACGGGGAACGCTGGCGCCTGTCGCCCGCGGCGTTCGGCCGGTTCGCCGCGACGCTCGCGGATCCGTTCGCGCTCGGGCACGTGACCCTGGAGGACGGCAGCACGCCGCTCGCGGTGCTGGTCCGCCCGGACGCGGCCGACCGCGCACCGAACCTCGACCGGTACGCCTCGTGGCGCGGCTACCTGCGGTTCGTCAGCACGGCCGACCGGCGATCCCCCGGCTGACCCGGCGCACCAGGCCCGGCCCGTGCAGCGCGAAGCCGGTGTAGAGCTGCACGAGGCTCGCGCCGGCGTCGAGCATCCGCCGCGCGTCTTCGGGCCCGAGGATGCCGCCGACCCCGATGATCGGCAGCTTGCCCTCGGTGCGCTCGTGCACGAACTGCACCACCTCGAGCGACCGCGCCGTGAGCGGACGGCCCGACAGACCGCCGGTCTCGGCCGCGAGGTGCGCTTCGGCAGGGGCGATGCCTTCGCGCGACAGCGTCGTGTTCGTGGCGATGATCCCGGCGACCCCGTGCGCGAGGCACACGTCGAGCAGCTCCGCGAGCGCCTCGTCGGTGAGGTCCGGGGCGACCTTCACCAGCAGCGGCGTCGCCCCGCCCAGCTCGGCCGACGTCCGGCGCAGCTCGGCGAGCAGTTCGGCCAGCGCGGCCTTGTCCTGCAACGCCCGCAGGCCCGGGGTGTTCGGTGAGCTGACGTTGATCGCGAAGTAGTCCGCGTACGGGTGCAGTGCGCGCAACGAGAACCGGTAGTCCTCGACGGCCTCGGCCAGCGGCGTCACCTTGGACTTGCCGATGCTGATCCCCAGCGGCACCCCGAGTTTGCCGTGCGCCGCGAGCCGCCGGGCGAGAGCCTCTGCGCCGTCGTTGTTGAACCCCATGCGGTTGATCACGCCGTCGCTGCCCGGCAGGCTGAACAGCCGCGGCTTCGGGTTGCCCGGCTGCGCGTGCCGCGTGACCGTGCCGACCTCGACGAACCCGAACCCCAGCGCCGGCCACGCCTTGAGCGCCAGGCCGTTCTTGTCCATGCCCGCGGCCAGCCCCACGCGGTTCGGGAACCGCAGCCCGAGCACGGTCACGGGGTCGTCCGTGCGGTACACCCGCGACACCGGTCCCAGCGCGGGCGCCACCCGGCCCAGCAGCCGGACCGTGCGCTCGTGCACGACCTCCGGGTCGTGGTAGGCCAGCCGGTACATCACGGGACGGGCGATCTTGTCGAACAGCACGCGCCCATGCTGCCTCATCGCCGATCGAGCGGCGCCCGGAACCCGGCTTGCCTGTGGCGCCGGTCGCGGTCACCGTCGCGGGAGGGCGTCACGCGGGTCGCGAGCACCGGCGCCGATTCCGCCGGCCCGGCCCGCGCCCGGTCAGCCGGCGACGCGTTCCTTCCACTCGTGTTCGACCATGGCGTAGACCAGCTCGTCGGTCCACTCGCCTTTGACGATCTCGTTCTCCTTCAGGTGCGCTTCCTTGCGCATGCCGAGGCGCTCCATGAGGGCCATCGAGGCGGAGTTGCGGCCGTCGCAGCGGCCGATGATGCGGTGCAGCCCCAGTTCTTCGAAGCCGAGGCGCAGGAGTTCCTTGGTGGCCTCCAGCGCGAGGCCCTTGCCGTGGTGGTCGGGGTGGAAGACGAACCCGATCTCGCCCTGGCGGTGTTCCGCGCTGAGGTATTCGAGGTTCAGGTCGCCGATCAGCTGGCCCGTCTCGGCGAGCTCGACCGCGACGGCGAGGAACTGGCCCTCCTGGGTCACCGTCGAGCTGTGGACGCGCTTGGCGAGCGCGGCGGCCGATTCGGCGCGGCTGCGCGGTCCCCAGTACAGGTAGCGGGCGACGTCGGCCCGGGACTGGAACGAGTTCAGGGCGTCGAGGTCCTCGAGCCTGAACGGGCGCAGGAGCAGCCGTTCCGTGGTGATCGGGTAGTCCGGCCTGAGCATGCCGTTCAGGCTAGCCAGGTGCGGCCGTTCGGGGTACGGAGCCCTCCCGCTCGATCGCCGGGCGGTCGTCCACCTGAGCCCGGCGGCGAGATTTCGTATATGAGAGCTCCCGGGGCGGCTCTCGGACGCCGTCAAACGTCCGAGCCCGAGCCGGACCGGTGCTCGGAAGCCCCGGGAGCACGGTGACTGCCTGGTATTCGTCAGCAGGCAACACGCGAAGCAGGCGATGAGCCGAAGGTGGCTCAGGTTGTATCGCTGCTCAAAGTCCCTACGCGCGCCATCCGCTAGCGGACAGCCACCTCACGAGTCCTGTTGGAATACAACTTAGGACCACCTCCTTTCTCGTGTACTGCCACGCTAACCGCGAACCTCGGTGCGCGGCAACATCATTTGGGCGAACTCACGGCGCCCTGCCAGGGATGTCCGAATCCGTTCGCCCGGTGCGAACACGGGAGCCGCACCCGGCGGTTCAGTCCACGGGTCGCGGGCCGGGCTGGCAGCGCGGGCAGAACCACGTCGGCCGCCGGTACACGCCGTCACCCTGGTCGCGCACCTCGACCCGGCCGCCGCAGCGGAAGCAGCCCTGCCGGGTGCGCTCGTACACCCAGTTGCGCCGGCCGCGCCCGAGGTCGCCGGTGGTCACCTGCTCGTGGCGCCACGCGTTGGCCAGCAGCAGCTTGCGGGCGAGCGCCACGACCTTCTTGGTGTCCACTTCGGACACCGGTGTCCACGGCGAAACCCTGAGCAGGAAGCAGATCTCCACCTTGTAGAGGTTGCCGACGCCGGCCATGATCCGCTGGTCCAGCAGCGCGTCGCCCAGTTCGCGGTCCGGTTGCGCGGCGAGCGCCGTCACGGCCCGCCCGGTGTGCTCGTCGGTCCACTGTGGATCGAGCAGGTCCGGGCCGAGGTGGGCGACGAGGTCGTGCTCGGCCGCGGCGGGCACGAGCTTCAGGTCGTGCAGGCGGAACCCGACGGCCTGCACGTCAGCGGTCGCCAGGATCACCCGCGCGTGGTGGGCGGGGGTGCGCCACCGCCCACCGGCCGGGTAGATGTCCCAGCTGCCGTCCATGCGCAGGTGGCTGTGCAGCGTCAGGTCACCCGAGAAGCGCGTGAACAGGTGCTTGCCGACCGTGCCGACGCCGAGCACCTCGCGGCCCGCGAGGTCCACAGTGGCCAGTGCGGGGTGGCGGAATTCGCCGCGCACCAGCGTTTTCCCGGCGAGCGCCTTGTCGAGCAGCTTGCCGGCGAGGAAGACGGTGTCGCCCTCGGGCACGGCTCAGCCCGCGTTTTCGGACACTTCGGCGTCGGCCGCCGCGTCGGCGGCGGTGGTCTCGGGCCCGTCCTCTTCGTCGCCGTGCACGCGGTGGCGGCCGGCACGGTTGGACCGCAGGATCTTGGCGAGCACCATGTTGAACGTCAGCGCGATCTCCTGCGCGCCCGGCGAGTGCCACTCGTGGATCGGGCTGCACGCGCCCTGCGCCTGCTGCACGGCCAGCCGGTCGGGGATCGCGGTGGGCATCACGAGCGAGCCGAAGTTCTCGCGCAGCTCGGCGACGCGGAACTGGTGCTCGTAGGACCGCACGCGCAGCTTGTTGACCAGCACCCCGATCGGGCGCAGGCCCGCGTTGCTCTCCTCGCGGATGCGCTCGATCGCCTCCAGCGCGCGCTGGGCGCCCGCCACGGCGTACATCGTGGGCTCCGTCACGATCAGCGCGCTGTCGGCCGCCACGAGCGCCGACTTCGTCAGCCGGCCGAGCGACGGCGGGCAGTCGATCACGACGAGCTCGTACGGCTCGTCGCGCAGCGGGTGGCTGTGCAGCTCGTCGAGGGCGCGCGAGAGGTTCTCCAGGCGCCGCCCGTCGGAGTCGGGTTCGTTGAGCTGCTCGAGCTCCTCGGCGCCGACCAGCACGTCGACCTCGTCGCTCCAGACGCTGGGCGCGATGGCGCGTTCGAGCACCGCGCGCGCCGGGGTCTCCAGCACGTCGGCGAGCGTCGCGTCGGTGTAGGGCGGGTCGAGGGAGGTGGTGGCGTTGCCCTGCGGGTCGAGGTCGGCCACGAGGGTGCGGGTACCCCTACGCAGAGCGGCCGACGCGATACCGAGCGCGACCGTCGTTTTACCGACGCCACCCTTGAGGCTGAGAACGGCGACCGTGTGCACTCGACACAGCCTACGGGCCGCCCGCGGTGCGGGTCTCGACGAAGGTGCCGAACGCCTCTCCCGGGCGGCCCCGGGTCACGGCGGGTGACCGGCGGCCGGGCACTACCCTGTCGAGCTATGAAGACGGACACCGTGGCCGCCCGGGGTTCGGGCGCCGTTCGCCGGGCGCTCGAGGCGGAGTTGCGCGCGGCCCGCGCCCGCGGCGTGGAGCAGCCCTCCGTCGTCGACGTCGGCGGCGGCAGCGGCGGCTGGGCGGTGCCCTTCGCGGCGGCCGGCTGCCTCGTGACGGTGGTCGAACCCAACCCCAACGCGCTGGCGACCCTGCGCCGCCGTGCCGAGGAGGAGGGCGTCTCGAGCCGGATCACGGTGATCGCGGACGACTCCGACGCCCTCGGCACCCGGGTCGAGGCCGGCTCGGCCGACCTCGTCCTGGCCCACGGCCTGCTGGAGGTCGTCGACGACCCGGCCGTGGCGCTCGGCGCGCTGGCCGCGGCCGTCGCGCCCGGCGGGGCGCTGTCGGTGCTCGTGGCCAACCGCAACGCGGCCGTGCTGCACCGCGCGCTGGCCGGGCGGATCGCCGACGCGCAGCGGCTGCTCGACGGCGCCGACGGCGTGGTGCCGGGCGGGCGCGACACCGTGCTGCGCCGGTTCGACAGCGCCGGCCTGACCGACCTGCTCGTGGGCGCGGGCCTCGAGGTGACGCTGCTGCAGGGCGACCGGGTGATCGCCGACGTCGTGCCGGGCGAGGTGCGTGAGGACGAGCTGGCGGAGTTCGAACTGGCGGCCGCGTCGGTGCCGGCGTTGCGCGACGTCGCCGGGCGGCTGCACGCGATGGCGCGGCCGGTTCCGCGGGCCTGATCGGCTCGGGCCGGAACTTGTCGGTGGCTCCCGGTAGCGTCCGCGGACGTGGGGAGCAGAAACGCCGAACTGCCCAGCGGGATGGCCCGCTACCGCGTCACCACGGGTGCCGGGACGCTGCCGGACGACACCGGCTGCGGGATCCTGCACGTGGACATGGACGCGTTCTTCGTTTCGTGCGAGCTGCGAACGCGGCCCGAGCTCGCCGACAAGCCCGTCGTCGTGTCCGGCGGCGGGCCGCGGTCGGTGGTGGCGGCGGCGAACTACCCGGCGCGCGAGTACGGCGTGCACTCGGCGATGCCGTTCTCCACGGCGAAGCGGCTCTGCCCGCACCTGATCTGCCTCCAGCCCACGTCCGGGCTGTACGGCGACGTGTCGCGCCGGGTGATGGACATCTTCCGCGAGCTCACGCCGCTCGTGGAGCCGCTGAGCCTCGACGAGGCGTTCCTGGACGTCAGCGGTGCGCTGCGGCGGCTGGGGTCCACTCCGGCGCGGCTGGGGGCGCGGATCCGGGAGCGGGTGGCGGCGGAGCACGGGATCACGTGCTCCGTGGGGGTCGCGAAGGTCAAGTTCGTCGCGAAGCTCGCGTCGGGGATGGCGAAGCCCGACGGGATGGTCGTGGTGCCCGCGGCCGAGACGCTGCCGTTCCTGCACCCGTTGCCCGTGTCGGCTCTGTGGGGTGTCGGGAAGCGCACGGAGGAGCAGCTGCGCCAGCAGGCGCTGCACACGATCGCCGACGTCGCGGCCGCCCCGCCGGCGCGGCTGCGCCGCTCGCTCGGCAAGGCGATGGGGGAGCACCTGTGGGCGCTGGCCAACGGTCACGACGACCGCGCGGTGGTGCCCGAATCGGCGGAGAAGTCGATCGGGGCGGAGCGGACGTTCGACGTCGACCTGCACAGCCGGGACGAGCTGGGGCTGGAGCTGTTGCGGCTGGCCGAGCGGGTCGGGGCGACGCTGCGGGCGCGGGGTCTGCGCGGGCGGACCGTGTCGATCAAGGTCCGGTTCGCCGACTTCACGACGATCACCCGGGCGCGCACGGTGTTCACAGCCACGGACGTCGCGCGCGACATCCACCGCACCGCCGTCGAGCTGCTGGCCGAACACGCGCCGACGGGGGCCGTGCGGCTGATCGGCGTGCGCGTGGAGGGCCTCGACACGGGTGAGGAGGGCGAGCAGCTGCAGTTCGCGTCCGACGAGCCGCGGTGGCGCGACGCGGAAGTGGCCGCCGACGTGGCGAGGTCCCGGTTCGGGTCAGCCGCGGTGCGGCCGGCCTCGTTGCTGACGCCCCGCGAGCCCTGACGAGGGGGCCGGTGACCCAGTGTCAACCCACGTCAGTCGTGATTTCCCCCAATTCGATCCCTTCTGGATGCGGGATCGGGTAGTCGGACGCGCGCGGGGCTCGTATCCTGGACAGTGCCACCCCGCCTGGGGATGGCTGTTGGGTCCAGAACGTTGCGCGGCCCGGCGCCCGCGACAGCTGTGCCGGAGGAGGAAAGATGCCACTCTCCGAGCATGAGCAGCGGCTGCTCGATCAGATCGAGCGCGAGCTCTATGCCGAGGACCCCAAGTTCGCATCCACGGTGCGTGGCACCCGGTTGCGCCGCCCCGCCCGCCGACGGCGTATCCAGGGCATCGCCCTGTTCGTGGTGGGTGTCGCACTGCTCGTGCTCGGCGTGGTGGTGCCCGTGCTCCGGGTCGCTGACATCCCGTTGATCAGCGTGCTGGGATTCCTCGTGATGTTCTTCGGGGTGATGTTGGCCGTCACGTCCCTGCGCCACGGCGGCGACGCCGGCGGGGGCGGCAAGGACGCCGGCCGCGGAGGCGGCAAGGGGTCGGGCCGCAAGAGCTCGTTCACGCAGCGCATGGAGGAACGGTTCCGCCAGCGCTTCGAAGAGCAGTAGCTCCGTTCACCGGTTTTGAGACCCGCGCTTCGCCCGGCTGTGGCGGAGCGCGGGTTCTCGTGTGTGTGGATGTGTGCCTGATCGGGTGATGGTGGTCGGCGGGCTTCTGGTGTGTGCCGCTCTTGCCTGGGCGTCGTGGTTGGGGCTCTGGCGTTGTGGGTGGGGCTCGGGCTTTGCGGCTGTGACCGTGGCGTCTTTGTTGGGGCTCGGGCGTTGTGGCTGGGGCTGTGGCGTTGCGGGTGGGGCTCGGACCTTGCGGTTGGGACCGCGGCGTCACGGTTGGGCGATTACCCACAGGCCGCCCAAGTTGTGGATATCCAGACCCGGAACGACGCGATCACCCGTTTTTGTCGGTGCCGGGCGATAAAATGGACATGGGCACGCCCCCTCAGGGTGGGCGGGGGCTCTCTTTCCGGGGCCGGCGGGCTGGCACAGGTTCGCGATACGCCGACTTTTACGGGTCCGGCGCCTGATTCCGCACGGTGCGGCGATGGTGAGCGCCGAGAGCGAGGCCTCAGCGCGGTGACACGAAGCGGGCCGAGGCAGTGATCAGCCCCGGTCGGTTACCTCGCACAGTGCGTGCAAGACACCGGCCGGGGCGATCAACGCTTCAGGGACGACGCCGCAGCACGTCCTCAGGAACGCCGCCGCAGTACGGATTTCGGGAACAGCCGGCCCCGCAGGGACAAGGGAGCGGTGGTTCGCAGGCTGTGGCGGAGCTGGTCGAACGCGGGCGCGAGGTCCGGGTCCGGCGACGGGGATCCGCTGTACCACGTCTTCTCCACGGCCCCGATGACCGTGCGGAGGCTTTCGCGGCCGGCGTCGTCGAGGTGGTGGCGTTCGGCGATCTTCTGGCCCGCCACGCGCACCGTGTCGCTGTCGGAGAGGGGCAGGCCGCGGTCGGCGCACTCGGCGCGCAGTTCGCGCCACGCGGCGTCGGCGGAGCCGGGGGCGTGGGTGACGATCGCCTGGAGGTGGCGGCGGCGGGTGAAGTCGCGAAGGGCCGCGGGGCCGCCGACGCCGACGAGCGCGATCACCACCAGCAGCGCGAACCACCACGCCACCAGACCGGCCAGGAAGCCCACCGCGGCCACGAACAACACGCCCGCCGCGAGAGGCAGCCAGAGCGCGGCCTGACTGGTGCGGACCACCGCCGGGGCCGCGGTGCGCACCAGCACGTCGCCGTCCGGGACGGCGCCCGGCGGGACGCCCGGGGCCACGCCGCCGGGCGGGGAAGGACGGCGCCGCAACACATACGCCGCCGCGATCGCCGCGGCGCCGAGGACGGCGAGCACCGCCGCGAGGATCATGAGCCAGCCGTCCTGCGGCTGCGCGGTGGCCGGCGTCGTCGGCGTGGCCTCGTTCTGGCCCTTGTCGAGCGGCGAGTCCGCGGTCGGCGTGGCGGAGCGCGGCGCGGTCGGCAGGTCGTCGGTGGCGTCGGGCTGCTGGGAGCCCTGGCTGTTCTGCTGCAGGTACGGCGGGACGATGCCGCGGCCGTCGGCGAGCGGCGTCGGGTCGAAGGTCACCCAGCCGCGGTCGCCGAAGTACGCCTCGACCCACGCGTGCGCGTCCTGCGACGAGATCGACTGGTAGTCGCCCTTCGAGACGCCCGGTGTGAAGCCGATCGCGACCCGCGAGGGGATGTTCGCGACCCGCAGCATCACGGCCATCGCCGACGCGTACTGCTCGCAGTAACCCCGCTTGCCGTTGAGGATGAAATCGGCCAGCGCGTCGGGGTCCCGGGCGTCGGCGGTCTTCGTGTCGTACACGAAACCGTTCTGCGCGCTGAAGAACTGCCACAGCGCGGTCGCCTTGTCGAAGTTGTCGGTCTTGCCCGCGATGATCTGGTTCGTCTTCGCGACCACCCGCGGGTCCACGCGGCCGATCTGCCGGTAGAACGCCGGCACCTCGTCGGACTTGGGGTCCGTGGCCCGCAGCTCGACGGCCGTGGGTTCCTTCAGCGAAGCCACTTCCGTGTAAGTCGGCGCGGGTTCGCTCTTCGTCGTGAACACCGACCCGCTCACGCGGTCGTAGAGCCACTGCGGCGACAGCCCGCGCAACGCGCGCGGCGCGCCGTAGACCGGCAGCCAGTTGTCGACCCACCGGGTCGGCTGGATCTGGATCTGCCGCGACACACCGGTGCCGTCGTCACCCGGCGCCGCGGGCAGCGTGCTGTTGGCGAGCACCCCCGTCTGCGCCTGGCCGCCGCCGCGCAGGCCCCAGCCCTGGTTCGGCGTGTAGGTGTCCAAGGTGAACGCGCGCAGGTACCGCCGGTCGTTGCCGAGCCCGCGGACCTGGAACAGTTCGGTGTTCTGGCCCTGGTCGAGCAGGCCGCGCAGCTGCGTGAACGGCGCGACGCCGAACCCGCCGGTGCCGTCGCCGCCCGAGCCGGGGCCCGAGCCGAACGGGATCTTCCCGACGGTGCCCACCCACGTGATCCCGCCGCCGAGCAGACCGAGCACGAGCGCGGCGCAGACCACCGCGACGGGCGCCTGCATCGTGCGCGCCCAGCCGCCCGAACCGGGTGCTTCGCGGTTGCGCCAGCGCCGGTGCCGGTGGTTGCCGTCGAGCGCGAGCAGGCACGCGAACGCGGCCGCGCCGAGCAGGAACGTCCACCACGGCAGCAAATCGTCCGACAGCGCCGCGGGCACCGCGTACACGCACAGCAGGACCAGACCGGTGGCGGCGGGCGCCGCGGCCGCGACGGCCAGCGTGTCCACCAGCACCGCGACCAGCCCGATCGCGATGGTCACCAGGCACAGGATCGGCTGCGTGCCTTCGACCGGCGGCAGGCCCGTGCGGATCTGCTCGGCCGACGCCGCGAGCGTCGCCTGCAGTTCCCCGAACGCCATCGGCCCCGGGATGATCTTGAGGATGCCCTGCGTGGTGAACGCGCCCGTCACCAGGAACAGCAGCACCAGGAGTTGGCCGAAGCCGACCACGACGGTCGGCGCCCGCAGCGAGCGCAACGCCAGCCCGGTCGACGCGATCAGGATGACCGCGACGAACAGGTAGCCGAACCACGCCCACCCGTCGACCACGCTCGTGAGCGACGTCGCCGCGCACAGCGTCGCGAGGCCCGCGGCGATCGGCGGCAGGATCCCGCTCGACCACACCGGCGGCTGCGCGGCCGGCTGCGGCGTCGGCGTGTGGGGGATCGGCGGCGGCGCCTGCGGGGCGGGGGCCGGCGGCCGGGGTGCGGTCGTGGTCATCGCGGACCGCCCATCAGGGCGGCGCGGTGGGCGCCCGTGCGGCACAGCTCGGCCCACGCCTGGGTCATCGGGGTCTGCGGGCCGACGACGACCACGCCCCAGCCCGTCGCGCGCAGCAGCTCGGCGGCGTCCTGCGTCGCGGCGGCCTGGTGCTCGCTCGAACCGGTGCCGGCCCAGCTCGGGGTGTCCAGCAGGACCGCGAGGCTGCGGACCCCGCGCGGGCGGTAGCGGGCCAGTTCGTGCACCGACTCCGCGCTGACCGTGCCGAGCACCGCGATGAGCTCCTGTCCTTCGGCCGGGTCGTGGCCCAGCGTCACGTCGCGCTGGTGCGCCGGCTGCAGGGCGGCCAGCGCGTCGAGCACCACGTTGTCGTAGCCTTCGCCGCCGTCGCCCGGGGCGTCGGCCAGCGTGATGCCGTGCTCGGTGACCAGGCGGACGCGGTGGCCGGAGCGGCGCAGGTGCAGCGCCACCGACGCCGAGAACGACACCGCCCATTCGAGGCTCGCGGACGGGCCCGTGCCGTGGTGGGCGGCCGCGCGGTGGTCGAGCAGCACGGTCGTGCCGCCGCGCCACGGCCGTTCCTCCACGCGCACCATGACCTCGTCGCGGCGGGCGGTGGAGCGCCAGTGGACCTTCCGCATGTCGTCGCCGGTGCGGTAGTGGCGCACGATCACGTCGGGCTCACCCTGCCCCGCGTGCAGGCGGACGGTGCCGTCGTCACCCGCGCCGACCCCGGCGCCGCCGGGCAGGCCCCACAGACCGACGACGCGGGGCACCACGACGAGCCGCGAGTGGCCGATCAGTTCGCGTTCGAATTCGCACAGCCCGAACGGGTCGGTGATCGTCGCGCGCAGCGGGCCCACCTGCTGGATCCCGCGCAGCATCGGCTGCAGCGGGTAGCGCAGCTGCACACGCCGGTCGTGCGGCAGCCGTTCGACCACGAACCGCGGGCGGGAGCCCAGCGCGTACGGCACGCCGTCCTCGAGCAGCACCTCACCGCCGGGGAGCCGGCCGCTGCGCCACAGCTCGAGCTGCACCTCGCCGGCCGCGCCGACGGCCACGCGCTCGGGCCGCAGCGCCCGCGCGGCCCCGAGCCGCAGCCGGGTCGCCGAGATGAAGGCGGCGACCAGCAGCGGCAGCGCGATGACGAACACGGAGACGCGCAGGAGGTCGCGCTCGTTGAGCACCAGCGAGCACACGGCCGCGGCGATCCCCGCGGCCAGGAGGCAGCGGCCGCGGGTGGTCAGGCCGGACAGTGCACGCAGCATGCGGTTCTCGAATTCGCGTAGAGGGATCGGCGGCTAGCGGGAACCGGCCGAGCCCTGGGGGACCGGGACGCGGTGCAGCACCGCGCGGACCACGTCGGTCGCCGACCGGCGGGCGGCGTGCGCTTCGGTCGTGAGCACGAGGCGGTGCGCCAGCACGGGCCCCGCGACCGTGTGCAGGTCGTCCGGCACCACGTACTCGCGGCCCGCCAGCGCCGCCTGCGCCCGCGCGGCGCGGACGAGGTGCAGCGTCGCGCGCGGCGAAGCGCCGAGCCGGATCTCCGGCACCTGCCGCGTCGCGGCCACCAGGTCCACGGCGTACCGGCGGACCTCGGGCGCGATGTGCACCGCGCGCACGGTCTCGATCAGCCGCTGCACCGTCGCGCCGTCGGACACCGGCGCCAGCTCGGCCAGCGGGTTGTGCCCGGCGTGCTCGTCGACCATGGCGAGCTCGGCCTGCTGGTCGGGGTAGCCGATCGACACGCGCGCGGTGAAGCGGTCGCGCTGCGCCTCGGGCAGGGCGTAGGTGCCCTCCATCTCGATCGGGTTCTGCGTCGCGATGACCATGAACGGCTTGCCCAGCGCGTACGTGCTCGTGTCGACGGTGACCTGGTGCTCCTCCATGCACTCCAGGAGCGCCGACTGCGTCTTCGGCGAGGCGCGGTTGATCTCGTCGCCCACCACGATGTTCGCGAACACCGGGCCGGGACGGAACTCGAACTCGCCGGTCTGCCGGTTGTAGATCGACACGCCCGTGACGTCGCTCGGCAGCAGGTCGGGCGTGAACTGCACGCGGCTCACGGTGCAGTCGATCGACCGCGCGAGCGCCTTGGCCAATGAGGTCTTGCCGACGCCCGGCACGTCCTCGACGAGCAGGTGACCCTCGGCGAGGAGGGTCACCAGCGCGATCCGGATGACGTCGGGCTTGCCGACCAGCACGCGCTCGACGTTCGCGGCGATGCGGCGGGCCGTCTCGTGCAGCTCGTCGAGGGACACCCGTTGGGCGTACCCGTTCTGTCGCCCGATCGCGGCATCCGCCGCGGGGTAAGGCGGCTGCCCGGCCCCGCCGCCCTGCTGTCCGGCAGGGGTGGCGGACTGGATTCTCGACGTCACTCGACCTCCTGGTGGCGCATGGCTGTGCGGCTTGCACCGGCTCCGCCGGGTCGCTCGCTGTCCGGGCAGCGATCAGCCTCGCATCCAGTGTGTCAAACTCGGGCGAACTCGGCGGCGGAACCCCGCGAACGGATCTCCGCGACTCTCCGGTATTACCGGACCTACGCCGTTCGGGTGGCGGGGTCGGCGTTTTCGGGTGCTCCCGCTGACGGTCCGCTCTCACGTATGCTCCGAGCCGAGGTCGCTCGACTACGGAGAGGCGTAACCGCTCATGAGCGAGGCTGGGGCCGTACCGCTGCCCGACGTGCCGGGCCTGACGAGCTCCGGAGGCGGTTCCCGCGGCTTCGCGGTGGCGCCCGAGCTGGCGAACGCCACCTACGCGAAGCTGGGCGAACTGCAGGACGTGGTGGGCGAGATGGTGCGCGAAGCAGGCGTCCTCGGGCGGTCTGTGCCACTCGGCGGCGGCTACGCCGGCGAGGTCGGCGACTTCATGGCGAAGTACGGCCTGGGCCGCGACGGTTCGGCGGTCGCGCAGCTGACCGCGTTCGGCAAGGAGCTCGCGGACCTCAAGGAGCGGATCGCCGGCGCGGTGAAAAAGTACGAGCGCCAGGACGAGTCCGCGGCCGGTGGCGTGGACTGCGCCGGTGGCTGAGCCCGTGCGCCTGGCCAAGCTCCTCGTGCTCGTCCCCGCGCTCTGCGTGCTAGCCGCGTGCGGCCGCGCGCCCGCGGCCCAGCGGGCGCTGCCCGTCGCCGACGGCGCTCCCGAACCCGCGCCGTGGAGCACCGCGGCCGCGTCGCTCGGCGGTCTGGACCCGTGCGCGCTGCTGTCGCCGGCGGACCGGTCGACGGCGGGGCTGACGGAGCTCGGCAAGCCGAAGACGATCGGCGAGGCGCGCGCGTGCGACTGGACCGTGCCCTCGACGTTCGGCGTCACCGTGACCCTCGACGAGAACGCCGGGCTCGCCAACCTCGACGTCTCGCGCGGCACGCGCACGAAGAAGAAGGTCGGCGCCCACCAGGCCCTGCAGGTGACGGACAAGAAGAACGCCACCGGCACGTGCGCCGTGCTGCTGGGGGTGGGCGACTCCGCGAGCGTGCAGGTCGACGTGAGCAACGCGAGCTTCTCCGACACGACCCTCGCGTGCAGCCGGGCGGCGACCGTCGCCGGGCTCGTCGAGCCGAAGCTGCCCTGATCCGCGATCCCGCCAACGGAAGGTGTGCCGTGTCCGCAGCCGTGCCCGAACCGACGGCCCGCTACGAGTCCTACAGCCACGCCGCGCTGGCCGCCCTCGTCGAGCAGGACAGCGACCCGGCCGCCGCGGGGCAGGCGGGCGCGCGCTGGGCCGAGCTGGCGCGCCGGTTCGACGATTCGACGGCCGCGCTGGTCGCGCTGTCCTCCGGCAGCCTCGAGCTGTGGGAAGGCGACGCGGGCGACGCGATGCGTGCCGTCCTCGCCAAGGCCACGGGCTGGCTCGGCGAGTCGGCCGCGGTGTCGGCGAAGGTCGGCGACTCGGTGGCGGGGCAGGCCGACGTCGCGGCGCGGGCCCGGGCCGAGATGCCGCCGCCGGTCGAGTTCGACCCCGCCGCGATGATCCGGTCCGCCGCCGCGAGCGGGAACGTGCTGGAGCTCGCGGGCCTGTCGATCGAGCTCGACGCGCGCCGTGCGGCGGCCGAGGCGGCGCGGCAGAAGGCGATCGACGTGGTGCGGACGCGGGACGAGGCGCTGCGCGGGCTCGTGCCGGGGGTGTCCTTCCCGGCGGCCCCGGCCCTCGGTTCGGGGCCGGCTTGATCCGGCTCTCCGCGTCGGCGTTCGACGTGGTGTGGACCGATCTCGGGCTCGGCCGCGTCCCGGTCCCGCTCGCGGTTCCGAGCGTGGGCGCGACCGACGCGGAACGCGCGGCGATCCGCGCCGAGGTGTACGACGGGCTGGGCGAACGCGGCCTGTTCGACGGCCGCCTGGCACCGGAGCTCGAGGACCGGTTGCGCGTGCTCGACGGTGCTTCCCGGTACGTGGCTTGCGAAGCGCTCGCGGACATGACGGCCGAGACGCCGTTCCGCGCGGTGGCCGCGGCGCGCGGGCGCTCCGGCGTGGTGGCGGTGCAGCCGGAGCGGACCGTGGGGTTGAGCGGGATTCGCGAGGGCGAGCTCGTGTCGGCGATCGTCGACGTGCTGCCCCGGCTGTCCGCCGGGCCGGGGTACGGCGTGACCCTGCCGTCCGGCGGCTGGGAGTCGTCGTCGGAGGTGGTGGCGCGCCAAGCCGAGGAGGTCGCCGCGATCCAGGCGCGGCCGGTGTTCGCCGCGGGCCAGTTCAGCGTTTACGAGCGGGGGAGCGGCGGCCGCGTCGAGCGGCGCGGCGGGCTGACGTGGTTCGACACGGACGCGGGCGCGTACTCCGCGGCGGTGTCCGGCGGGCGCGGCGGGCAGGAGTGGGTGACCGTGGCTCCGGTCGACGGCCCGCGGCTCGCCGAGCGGGTGCTGGCGCTGTTCGGCTGACCGGGCCCGCGCCGGTCACGCCAGGTCGAGCAGGTTCGTCACGCTCACCTCGAGGTCGTGCAGCACCAGCCGGCTGCGCAGCGCCCGCACGCCGTGCTCACGCTTGAGGCGGTCGACGACCGTCTCGAACTCCGCGGGGTCCACGCACGCGAGCCGCAGCTGGTAGTCGTACTCGCCCGTCATCCGCGCCCCCGACACGATCTGCGGCACCCGGTGCAGCTCGCGTTCGAACTCGGTGCGATCGACGTCCTCGCGCAGGCGGACGTCGCTGACCATGGTCAGCCCGCGGCCCAGCGCGGCCGGGTCCAGGTCGGCCCGGAAGCCGCGGATCACGCCGGCGGTCCGGAGCCGGCGCACCCGGTCCGCGACGGTGTTCGCGGACAGGCGCACTTCCTTGCTCAGCTCGTTGTAGGTGCGGCGCGCGTCCTCTTCCAGGAGCCGGACGAGCGCGCGGTCGATGGTGTCCACGTTCGCGAGTGTGCAGAACTCGGCCCGGTGGTGCAAGTGCCGAGGAAAGCTCGGCCGTAAGTCGAGTACTGCCGTGCTTTCCGAGCCATCTTCGGCGTTGTTCCTGGAATCGTCGAAGTCATGGAAGTCCTGCTGCCGCCCGTCCTGCCCGTGCTCACCGTGCTGCTCGTGACCGTGGCCCAACGCCGGTACGGCCACCGGCTCGGCGGGCGGCTGACCGGATTCCCGACGACGACCTTCCCGTTCCTGATCGTCCTCGTGACGAGCGATGGCGCCGGTGCCGCGGCGCAGGCGGCGCGGGGGATGATCGCCGGCCAGCTCGTGGTGGCGGCCTTCTGCCTCGGCTACGGCCGGCTCGGCCGGCGGCTGCGGAACCCGGCCGCAGCGGTCGCGGTCGCGCTGGGCGTCGCCGCCGGGGCGTTCTCGATCGCGACGGAGCTGCGGTCGCCGTGGACGGCAGCGGGTCTGACCGGCGCGGTCGTCCTCGCCGGGCTGGTGGCGTGGCCGCCGGTGTCCGGGTCCGACGTGGCGGGCCGGACGCCGCGCTGGGAGATGCCGGTGCGCGTGGGCGCCGCCGCGGCCGTGGTGACGGCGCTCGCCGTGCTCGCACGGTTGCTCGGCCCGCACCTGGCGGGCCTGCTGTCGTGCACGCCGGTCGTACTGTCGATCCTCGCCCCGACGACCCACCGCGGTTCGGGGTTCGCGGCCGCGGAAACGCTGGTGCGCTCGGCTTTGCGCTCGCTGCCGGCGACGCTGGCCTTCGCCGTGGTCACCGCACTGTGCGTCGTACCGCTCGGCCCGTGGGTGGCCTTCGGCCTCGCGGGCGCGGCGCTGTTCGCCACCGACCAGCTCGTCGGCCGGCTGCTGGCCGCCCGGCAGCCCGTCGTGGCCGGGCAACCCCGCTGACCGGAAGCTTCGGCGTGATACTTCACGCACGGCGCGCGGAATGTCAGGCCGCACACTGGGGTTGTCGCCAGTAGTCGCAGTGGGAGGAGTCCGGCGTGACGAGCGTCGAGATGGCGGACACGGAGTCCGGAGCGGCCGAACGCCGCCCCCGGGCACGGCGCCGCCTGCCGTGGCGCCCCGTGCTCCACTGGGCCGTGGTCGCGGCCGCGCTCGGGTACCTCGTCTGGCGGGTGCCGGACCTGGCCGCGCAGTTCGAGCGGCTGGACCACGTGCAGTGGGCGTGGGTCGCGGCGGCCGGGCTCTCCGGGCTGGCCGCGCTGGCCGTCTACGGCGAACTGCACCGCCAGCTGCTGCTCGTCGGGGGAGCGCACGTGCCGGCCTCGGCCGTGCAGGGCATCACCTTCGCGCAGAACGCGGTCTCCACGACCGTGCCGGTGGTGGGTGGGGCCGGGTCGCTCGGCTACGCCATCAACCAGCTGCGCCGCCGCGGCGTCGACGGCGCCCTCGCCGCCTGGGCGGTCCTGCTCGCCGGCGTGATCACCACCGTGCTGCTCATCGTCCTCGGCTGGCTCGGCCTCGCGTGGGCCGGGCGCGTCCCGCTGCGGCTCGCCGTGCCGGCCGCGCTCGTCGTCGCGGTGGGGTCCGCCGGCGTGTGGGCGCTCCTGACGCACCCCGCGGTCCTGCAGCGTGGGCTGACCTCGCTGCTGCGGGTGTTCGGCCGCACCCCGGGCACGTGCCGCACCTGCCGCAAGACCTGGCTCGAGAAGGCCGACGCCGCCGCCCTGCAGCTGTCGGAGCGCGTCGCGCGCCTGCGACCCTGTGGCAGCCGCTGGAGCATCCTGCTGGTGCTCGCGCTCGGCAGCTGGGGATTCGACTTCTTCGCGCTCATCGCCAGCGCCGAGGGCACCGGCACGCACATCCGCTGGGCGGTGCTCGCGGTGGGCTTCCTGGTCGTCCAGGCCAGCATCGCCCTGCAGATCCTGCCCGGCGGCGCCGGCCTCGCCGAAGCCGGCTTGCTCGGCGTGCTGGTCGCCGCGGGCGTCCCCGCCGCACCGGCCGCCGCGACGGTCCTCATCTACCGCGCGATCAGCTGGGCGGGCCTGTCGCTGGTCGGCTGGGTCGTCTACGCACTGCAACCCCACGCGACGCCGTCGCACCGCCACGCTCCCGCGGCCCCCAGCGTCGTCACGCAGCCGCAAGCCTGACGCCGCCTCCCGGCCCGGCTCTCGCGCAGTTCACCACGCGGCCCCACCGCCGCGCGCCTGGTCCTCCGTGGTTCACCACGCGGCCCCACCGCCGCCTCGGCGACGCGGCAGACGTGGTCGTCGTCCGGATCGGGCGACGGCTCGGCGGTTCTCCGTGGTTCACCACCCGGCCCCACCGCCGCCCCGGCGACGCGGCAGACGTGGTCGTCGTTCGGATCGAGCGACGGCGCGCCTGGTCCTCCGCGGTTCACCACCCGGCCCCACCGGAAGTCCCCACCGGCCCCCACCCGCATTCCCACCGGTCCCCACCGGGGGTCCCCACGGGACCCCACCCGGGGGTCCGGGTCGTCACGCTGCCGTTCAGCGGACGTTCGGCACCCTCGCGAGGTTGCGCCGGGACACCGGCGCGGGGGATCTTGACCACGGTCCCCCACCCACCCCCCACCGCACCCCACATCGCTGACCTGCACAAACGCGTGACACGACGGAGTTAACGCGGCGCGGGTCGCGTTGACTGTGGTGAAAAGTGGGGTACGGTGGTGGCCAGTGGGGCGGAAGGGAGCCCCGTGGCCGGAGCCGGGTGGTTCACCAACCGGGGCCGGTAGGGGAGGTGGAGGTCGGTGTTCCTCGGCACCCACACCCCGAAGCTGGACGACAAGGGGCGGCTCGCGCTGCCCGCGAAGTTCCGCGATGCCTTGGCCGGCGGGCTGATGGTCACCAAGGGGCAGGACCACTGCCTCTTCGTCTTCCCCCGTGCCGAGTTCGAGCAGATGGCGCGCAAGGTCGCCGAGGCCCCGTTCACGAACGAGGCGGTTCGGGCCTACCAGCGCTACCTGTTCGCCGGAACGGACGAACAACGCCCGGACGGGCAGGGGCGCATCACCGTCGCGCCCGAGCTCCGGCGCTACGCCGGGCTGAACAAGGAGTGCGTGGTGATCGGCGCGATCACCAGGCTGGAGATCTGGGACGCCCAGGCGTGGCAGGGCTACCTGGAAGAACACGAGGACAGCTACGCGAAGGCTCGAGAGGAAGTTCTACCGGGCGTCTTCTAGGAGACGCGGTCACCGGAGCACCTGCGTCGTCGGGGGACGCGGGTCCGCCGCGGCCGTGCTGCCGGAACCGCCTCCGCGGATGCCGTGAGGCCTCTGTCCGCTCTGGGGCCCTGGCGCACCTTCCCCGGTGCCAGGACCCGTCAGCGGGCGGGCAGGGACCTGACGGCATCCGCCGCATCTTCCCCGGGAGTACCTAGCGAAAGGGGGAGGGGCATGGCGACCGGGCACGAACACGTTCCGGTGTTGCTGGACCGCATCGTCGAGCTGTTCACCCCCGCCCTCGCCGACCGCGAGGCCGTGCTGGTCGACGCGACGGTCGGCCTCGGCGGCCATTCCGACGCGCTGCTGGAGACGTTCCCGCGGCTGCGGCTGGTCGCACTGGACCGCGATCCCGCCGCGCTCGAGCGCTCCGGCGAGCGGCTCGCGCGGCACGGCGATCGCGTCGACCTCGTCCACACCGTCTACGACGGACTCCCCGAAGCGCTGGCCGGCCTCGGACTGTCCCGTGTGGACGGCATCCTCTTCGATCTCGGCGTCTCCTCGATGCAGCTGGACCGCGCCGAACGCGGCTTCGCGTACTCGAAGGACGCGCCGCTGGACATGCGGATGGACCCGACGACCGGCTTCACCGCGGCCGACGTGCTCAACACCTACGCGCCCGGCGAACTGGTCCGGATCCTGCGCGACTACGGCGAAGAGCGCTTCGCGCAGCGGATCGTCAAGGCGGTCGTCGCCGAGCGCGAGAAGGAGCCGTTCACCCGCAGCGCGCGGCTGGTCGAACTGCTCTACGACGCGGTGCCGGCGGCGAGCCGGCGCACCGGCGGGCACCCGGCCAAGCGCACGTTCCAGGCGCTGCGGATCGAGGTCAACGGCGAGCTGGAGGTGTTGCGCCGGGCGATCCCGGCCGCGCTCTCGGCGCTGGCGATGGACGGCCGCATCGTCGTGGAGTCCTACCAGTCGCTCGAGGACCGCCTGGTGAAGCAGGCGCTCGCCGAGCTGGCGAAGTCCCGGACCCCCGAAGGGCTCCCGGTCGAGCTGCCCGGCCACGGGCCCGAGCTGAAGCTCCTGACCCGGGGAGCCGAGAAGGCGAGCGAAAGCGAGATCGAGCAGAACCCCAGGGCCGCCTCCGTGCGGCTGCGGGCAGCACAGAGGATCGGAGAGCCGCGATGACCGCACCCGCCAAGTCCCGCCGCCGTTCCGGCGCGCCGGCGACCCGCCGGAGCGCAGCCGCGGGCACGGCTCTCGAGCAGGAGCCGAAGACCACGACCGCGCAGCCGGAAGCCACGCCGCGCCGGTCCTCGCGCGGCCGCACCACCGCGGCGGAGCGGGCGTACGCGCGCCGCGCGCAGCGGGCCGACCTGTTGCAGCAGCGCGAGCCGAAGAAGCAGGCCGCGCCCGCGGCCGAACGCGTCGAGGAAGAGGCGAAGCCGAAGCGGTTGCGGCTGCGCTGGCCGCGCTCACGCGCCTCCTTCGTGCTGATCATGATGGGGCTCCTCGCCGTGGGCGTGGCGTCCACGCTGTGGCTCACCACGCAGGCGATCGCCGACTCCTACCGGCTCGAGCAGCTGCGCGACACCAACGCCGGGCTGGCCGAGGCGAAGGACCGGCTCGAGCGCGACGTCGCCAAGGCGCAGTCGCCCGCGTCGCTCGCGCCCGCCGCGAAGCAGCTGGGCATGGTGCCCGGCGGCGACCCGGCGCGCATCATCGTCGGTCCCGACGGCAAGACCACGGTGGTCGGTGAGCCGACGAAGGCGAAGCCCCCGGCCGGATCGAGCAACGCCGAGACGCCGGCACCCCCGGCCGGGCAGCCGGCCGGCCAGAACGAGGGCGGCATCGAAGGCGACCTGCCGAGCACGCCGGCGGGCCAGTGATGGCGGCTTCGGGGGCGAGCCGGGCGGCGGGCAGCGCCCGGCGCACGTACGCCGCGGGCACGCGCCGCGCGGTGGCCAAGCGCGGCAACGGCGGGCAGCGCAGCCGGTTCTCGGCGGTGCGCATCCTGCTGGTGGCGCTCATGGTCGTCGCGGGCGTGAAGCTCGTGCAGGTGCAGTGGTTCGAAGCACCGACGCTCTCGGCCGCGGCCGAGCGGCAGCGCAGCCTGACCATCGACATCCCGGCGCAGCGCGGGTCCATTGTGGACCGCAACGGCAACAAGCTGGCGTTCAGCGTCGAGACCCGCACGCTGTCGGTGAACCTGCGCACGCTGCACAAGCAGATGGACGACTACGCGAAGAAGAACCCCGGCAAGGGGCAGAACTTCGAAACCGAGGTCACCGCCGCGGCCAAGTACATCGCCTCGAAGGTGCCGAACCTGACCAACGAACAGGAGCTGCTGCAGAAGCTGCACAAGCCGCAGTCGTTCACGTACCTGGTCGACAACGTCGAACCCTCGGTCGCCGACGACATCGTGAAGCACTACCCGTGGATCGCCGTGGAGAACCGCGCGATGCGCGAGTACCCGGGCGACACGCTGGCGTCGAACATCGTCGGGCTCGCCAACTGGCGCATGGAGGACCCGGACGTCTCGAAGCACAACCTGCACGGCGTGGTCGGGCTCGAGCAGTCGCGTGACAACGACCTCGCGGGTACCCCGGGCCGCGAGATCGTCAACACCCAGAACGGCAACGACAACCTGTACCTGCCCGGCTCGGAGCACGTGCTGCAGGCCGCCATCCCCGGGTCGGACCTCGAGCTGACCATCGACTCGGACCTGCAGTACGAGCTGCAGCGGCAGCTGGGTGACTACGTCGCGCAGTCGCACGCCAAGGGCGGCCAGGCCGTGATCATGGACTCGAAGACCGGCGAGATCTACGCGCTGGCCGACGACAAGACGTTCAACCCGAACGACCCGTCGACGTTCCAGGACGAGCTGCTCAACGACCGGGCGGTCACCACGCCCTACGAACCGGGTTCGGTGAACAAGATCGTCACCGCGACGGCGGCCATCGACGAGGGTCTCGCCACGCCCGAGTCGACGCTGCAGGTGCCCGGCGAGATCAAGATCGCCGACCGCACGGTGCACGACGCGTGGGTGCACGGCACGCAGACCTTCACCACCACGGGCGTGTTCGCCAAATCGTCCAACGTGGGCACGCTGGAGATCGCGCAGAAGGTCGGTCCGGACCGCTACTCGGACCTGCTGAAGAAGTTCGGCATCGGGCAGCGCACGGGCGTGGGCCTGCCGGGTGAGAGCCCGGGGTACGTGCCGCCGCGCAGCCAGTGGTCCGCGAGCACGTTCGGCAACCTGCCGATCGGGCAGGGCCTGTCGATGACTGTGGTGCAAATGGCCGGGATGTACCAGGCGATCGCCAACGACGGCGTGCGCGTGCCGCCGCGCATCGTGAAGGCGAAGAAGAACCCGGACGGCACGGTCGTGCCCGAGCCGGCGCCGAAGCCCGTGCGCGTGGTCAGCGCCCAGACCGCGAAGACGGTGCGCGACATGCTGCGCGCGGTGGTCCAGAACGCCAAGAGCCCGAACGCCGGCACGGCGCCCTCGGCCGCGCTGGAGGGGTACCAGATCTCGGGCAAGACGGGTACCGGCCAGCAGGTCGACCCGCGCACGAAGGCCTACAGCCAGAGCCTGGCCAACATCACCTTCGCCGGGATCCTGCCCGCCGACCACCCGCGGTTCGTCGTCGGCATCCGCCTCGACGCGCCCGACACGACGCTGCCCGCCGGGCACTCGGCGGGGCCGCTGTTCCACTCCATCGCGTCGTACCTGACGCAGCGGTTCCAGATCCCGCTGTCGGACGGGCCGTCGCCGATCGTGCCGCTCGTCCTCCCGTGACGGTCCCGCGACCCTTCGCGGACCCGATCGCAACACTCCCGTGACGGGCCGCCTCGCACCCGGCGAGGCGGCCCGTTCCGCGTCATCGACCGGCTTTCCGCCCGCGATAGTCCACTTCGGCTGGTGGTGCCGGCGGGAAACGCTTGTGCCGTAACGACGTTGCGCCGGCCGCATAGCACACGCGTCGCCGCCCAGCGCGTTCGCCGTACCGCCTTGGGTCACCCGAACGCGCTCTCGGTAACCTCTCGGACGTGTCCGTGTCCTCGTCCCAGCCCCAGAGCGGGCCGGCTGCCTCGTCGCTGCCGGACAGCCCGGTGAAGGCGGTCGCCGCACCGCCCCGCCCGGCCCGGATCGACCCGGTCCCGCTGGCCACCCTGCTCGCCCGTGCGGGCGCCCGGCTCATCGCCGAGTCCCCCGAGGCCGCCGACCTCACCGTCACCGGGACCACGCTGCGTGCGCAGCACGTGCTGCCCGGCGACCTGTTCGCCGGGCTGCCCGGCGCGCGAGCCCACGGCGCCGACTTCAGCGACCAGGCTGTGGCCGCCGGTGCGGCCGCAGTGCTCACCGACCCCGCGGGCGCCGAGCGGCCCGCGCTGCGCGACGCCGGCATCCCCGTCCTCGTGCACCCCGACCCGCGCGCCGCGCTGGGCGAGATCGCCGCGTGGATCTACGGCGAGCCGTCGCTGCGGCTGTCGGTGCTGGGGGTCACCGGCACGTCGGGCAAGACCACCACCTCGTACCTTGTCGACTCGGGACTGCGCGCGGCCGGGCTGACGACGGGCCTGATCGGCACCGTCGAGACCCGGATCGCGGGCGAGCGGCTCGTCAGCGGCTTCACCACGCCGGAGGCGCCGGACCTGCAGGCGCTGCTCGCGGTGATGCTGGAGCGCGGCGTGACCCACGTGCCGATGGAGGTGTCGAGCCACGCGCTGGCGCTCGGCCGCGTCAACGGCACGCGGTTCGCGGTGGGCGCGTTCACGAACCTGTCGCAAGACCACCTCGACTTCCACCACGACATGGAGGAGTACTTCGCCGCCAAGTCGCTGTTGTTCGACGGCCGCTCGACGACCGAGGTCGTGGTCGTGGACAGCGCGTGGGGCCGGGCGCTGCTCACGCCGCAGACCGTGACCGTGTCGATCGAACCCGGCACCGAGGCCGCGTGGCGCGCCGCCGACATCGAGCCGACGCCGGCGGGAGAGCAGACCTTCACACTGCACGGCCCGGAGGGTCTCGCGCTCGCCGCGAAGATCCCGCTGCCGGGCACGTTCAACGTCGCCAACGCCGTGCTCGCCGCCGCGATCCTCGGCAGCGCCGGCGTTGCGCCCGCCGACATCGTGACGGGCCTGGCCGAGGTCGAGGTGCCGGGCCGGATGGAGCGCGTGTACCTGGGCCAAAACTTCACCGCCGTCGTCGACTACGCGCACAAGCCCGCGGCTGTCGCGCAAGGGCTCGACGCGCTGCGCGCCCGCACCGAAGGCCGCATCATCACCGTCCTCGGCTGCGGCGGCGACCGCGACACGGCCAAGCGCCCGATGATGGGCGAGGAGGCCGTGCGCCGCAGTGACGTGCTGATCGTGACCGACGACAACCCGCGCTCCGAGGACCCGGCCGCGATCCGCGCCGCGATGCTGCAGGGCGCGCGGGGCGTGGGACCGTCCCACGGCGGCGAGGTCGTGGAGATCGGCGACCGCCGCGAGGCCATCACCCACGCCGTGTCGCTCGCCCGCGCGGGCGACATCGTGTTCATCGCCGGCAAGGGCCACGAGACCGGTCAGGAGGCCCAGGGTGTCGTGCACCCGTTCTCCGACCGCGACGAGCTCGAGGCCGCCATCCGCAAGCATCTCGAGGTGAGTGCGTGATCGAGCTCAGCCTGGCCGAGATCGCCGACGTCGTCGGTGGCCGGCTGCACCGGAGCGACGGCTCCGCGACCGTCACCGGCAGTGTCGAGTTCGACACGCGCAAAGCCGGGCCTGGCAGCCTGTTCGTCGCGCTGCCCGGCGAACGCGTCGACGGGCACGACTTCGCCGCGCAGGCGGTCGCATCCGGTGCCGTCGCGGTGCTGGCGGGCCGCGAGGTCGACGCACCCGCGATCGTCGTGCCGCCGCTGCCCGCGGGCCAGGCCCACGAGCGGTCGGTCGCGCTGGCCGGTGACCAGGACGGCTCCGGCGCCGCCGTGCTCGCCGCGCTCGCGAAGCTGGCGCGGTTCGTCGTCGGCCGCCTCGCCGCGGACGGCTTGACGGTCGTGGCCCTCACCGGTTCGTCGGGCAAGACCTCGACCAAGGACGTGATCGCGCAGCTGCTGGAGCCGATGGGTCCCACGGTCGCGCCGCCCGGGTCGTTCAACAGCGAGCTGGGCCACCCGTGGACCGCGCTGCGCGCCGACCGCGACACGAAGTACCTCGTGCTGGAGATGTCCGCGCGCGGCCCGGGCCACATCGCCGAGGCCGCCGCGATCACGCCGCCGCGCATCGGGGCCGTGCTCAACGTCGGCAGCGCGCACGTCGGCGAGTTCGGCTCGCGCGAAGCCATCGCGAAGGCCAAGGGCGAGCTCGTCGAAGCGCTCCCCGGCGCCGACGCGGGCGGCGTCGCTGTGCTGAACCTCGACGACCCGCTGGTCGCCGCCATGGCGAGCCGCACCACCGCGCGCGTGGTCGGAGTGGGGGAGAGCGCGTCCGCGCAGGTCCGCGCCGCCGACATCCGCCTCGACGACGAGGCCCGCGCGTCGTTCCGGCTGATCACCCCTGTCGGCGAAGCGCAGGTCAGGCTGCCGCTGCACGGCGAGCACCACGTGGGCAACGCCCTGTCGGCTGCGGCGATCGCGCTGGAGCTGGGCGCCACGCCGGACGAGATCGCGCAGCGGCTGTCCGCGCTCGAGCGCCGCTCGGCCCACCGCATGGCCGTCACCACCCGCGCCGATGGCGTCACGGTCCTCAACGACGCGTACAACGCCAACCCCGAGTCGGTGCGGGCCGCGCTGAAAGCGCTCGCCTCGATGCGCCGGGCCGGTCGCCGGGCGTGGGCCGTGCTCGGCGTGATGGCCGAGCTCGGCGCCGACTCCGTGACCGAGCACGACTCGATCGGCCGCCTCGTGGTGCGCCTCAACATCGACAAGCTGGTCGTCGTCGGTGACGAGGCCGCGCCGATGCACCAGGGTGCGTCCCAGGAGGGTTCCTGGAACGAGGAGTCGGTGCAGGTACCCGATGGCGAGGCCGCCGTGGCCCTGCTGCATGATCAGCTCCGTCCCGGGGACGTGGTGCTGGTCAAGGCCTCCAATTCCGCCGGGCTCTGGCGGGTGGCCGAGGCGCTGCTCGCCGGCTCCGGAAAAGCCACAGAAGCACCAGAATCCCCCTCCCCGTCCTCTGAACGCTCGAACGGTGGTCACGCGTGATCAACATCCTGATCGCGGCCGCGGCGGGCCTGCTGGTCTCCATCCTGCTCACGCCCTACCTGATCCGGGTCTTCTCCCGGCAGGGCTTCGGGCAGGAGATCCGCGAAGAAGGCCCGCAGGGTCACAAGTCCAAGCGCGGCACCCCGACCATGGGTGGCGTCGCGATCATCATCGCGATGGTCGTCGGCTACTTCGTCGCGCACCTGATCAGCTGGCTCGGCGGCTCCCACAGCTCGGCGCCGTCGGCGTCCGGCCTGCTGGTGCTGATGCTGGCCGTGGGGCTCGGCGTCGTCGGGTTCCTCGACGACTTCATCAAGATCCGCAAGCAGCGCAACCTCGGCCTGAACAAGACGGCCAAGCTGGTTGGCCAGCTCGTGGTCACGGTGCTGTTCGCGGTGCTGTCGCTGCAGTTCGCCGACGAGCACGGGCTGACGCCGGCGTCGCAGAGCCTGTCGTACGTGCGCGACCTGTCGCTGATCACGTTCCCGTCGATCGTGTTCGTGATCTTCTGCTACGTGGTCATCTCCGGCTGGTCGAACGCGGTGAACTTCACCGACGGCCTCGACGGCCTGGCCGGCGGCGCCGCGGCGATGGTGCTCGCGACCTACGTGGTCATCTCCTTCTGGCAGGCGCGCCTCTCGTGCGCCGACGGGCCCGCGACCGCCTGCTACTACGTCCGCGACCCGCTCGACCTCGCCGTGGTGGCCGCCGCCGCCACGGGTGCGTGCGTCGGCTTCCTGTGGTGGAACGCCGCGCCCGCCAAGATCTTCATGGGGGACACCGGATCGCTCGCCCTCGGCGGGCTCGTCGCCGGCCTGTCGATGACCACCCGCACCGAGCTGCTCGCCATCGTGATCGGCGGCCTGTTCATGGTCGAGATGATCTCGGTGGTCACGCAGATCGCCGTCTTCCGCACGACCCGGCGAAGGCTCTTCCGGATGGCGCCCTTCCACCACCACTTCGAGCTCGCCGGGTGGGCGGAAACCACGGTGATCATCCGGTTCTGGCTGCTGTCGGCGATCTGCTGCATGTTCGGGCTGGGGCTGTTCTACAGCGAACAGCTCGGCGTCGGGAGCTGAGCCTTGGCCGGCAGGGAAGACAGGGCACTCGCGTTCGAGGGCCGCAGCGTCCTCGTCGCCGGCGCCGGGGTCACCGGCAAGTCGGTGGTCCCGGTCCTGCGGGAGCTGGGCGCGCACGTCACGGTCACCGACGGCAACGCCGATCGCCTGGCGGAGCTGCAGGGTCTCGGCGCCGAGCTGGTGCCGGGGCTGAGCGAGCCCCCGCCCGGCACCGCGCTGGTGGTCACGAGTCCCGGCTGGCGGCCCACGTCGCCGCTGCTGGTGGCCGCGGCCGCCGCCGGCGTCGAGGTGATCGGCGACGTCGAGCTGGCCTGGCGGGTCGGGCAGCTGCGCGAGCGGCCGCCGTCGTGGCTCGTGATCACCGGCACCAACGGCAAGACCACCACCGTCGGCATGCTCGAAGCGATGCTGCGCGCGGGCGGGGTCGACGCGGTGGCCTGCGGCAACGTCGGCTACGCGGTGCTCGACGCCGTGCGGGCCGGCCACGCGGTGCTGGCCGTGGAGCTGTCCAGCTTCCAGCTGCACTGGTCCTCGACGGTCGCGCCCGACGCGTCGGTGGTGCTCAACCTCGCCGAGGACCACATCGACTGGCACGGCTCGATGGACGAGTACGCGGCGGCCAAGGGCCGCGTCCACGAACGCTCGCGGGTGGTCGTGCACAACGCCGACGACCCGTGGTCCACCCGCATCGCCGAGGACCACGCTCCCGGGAGCGCCCGCCGCATCGGGTTCCGCCTCGACACGCCGTACGCCGGTGAGCTGGGCCTGGTCGAGGATCTCCTCGTGGACCGCGCCTTCGTCCCCGATCCGGCGACCAGCGCGGAGGAACTGGCGACGGTCGCCGACGTGCGCCCCGCCGGTCCGCACAACATCGCGAACGCCTTGGCGGCCGCCGCACTCGCGCGCGCCCACGGCGTCGGGCCCGAAGCCGTGCTGCGCGGGCTGCGCGAGTACGAGCCCGCGCCGCACCGCGCGCAGGAGATCGCCGAAGTCTCCGGCGTGCGCTACGTCAACGATTCGAAGGCCACCAATCCCCACGCCGCGGCCGGTTCACTGCACTCGCACGAGAGCATCGTGTGGATCGCCGGCGGGCAGCTCAAGGGCGCTTCCGTCGACGAACTCGTGGCCTCGATCGCTGGCCGGCTGCGCGGAGTTGTGCTACTCGGCGTCGATTCACCCGTGATCGCCGCCGCTGTGGCGCGACACGCGCCGGATGTCCCCGTGAACAGCCTCCGTCCGGGTGACCATGAACCCATGACTGCGGCGGTGGATGCGGCCAGCGCGATGGCTCGACCTGGTGACGTGGTGCTGCTCGCACCCGCCGCCGCCTCGTTGGACATGTTCCGCAACTACGGCGAGCGCGGCGACGCGTTCGCCGCCGCGGTGCGGGTCCTGGCGGGTGGCGCGGCGGGGGCGGCGGATGACGGTAGTTGACGAGAAGCGGACCCAGGACCGGCCGGAGCGGCCCCGGCGGGAGCGCAAGGTAAGCCCGTTCGTGGCGTTCCGCACGGCGCTCACGGCGTGGCTCTCGCGGCCGCTGGCGTCGTTCCACCTGGTGCTCGCGCTCACCGGCGTGCTCACCGTGATCGGTATCGTGATGGTGCTGTCCGCGTCGTCCGTCGCGTCCTACGACCCGGCCACCGGCAGCGGGGTGTACTCGCTGTTCTACCGGCAGCTGCTGTTCGTGGCGATCGGCTCGGTGGCGTTCTGGGTCGGCCTGCGGATCAAGCTCGAGCGCATCCGGCGCATGTCGGCGACCATGGTCGTGGTGTGCCTCGGCCTGCTGATGCTGGTGCTCACGCCGCTGGGCTCCACCGTGAACGGCTCGCAGGGCTGGTTCAAGCTGGGCGTGTTCACGTTCCAGCCGGTGGAGGCCGCGAAGATCGCGCTGGCGTTCTGGGGCGCGCACATCCTGGTGATCAAGTACAACGTGATCCACCAGTGGCGCCACCTGCTCGTGCCCGTCGTCCCGGTCGCGCTCGTGATGTTCGCCCTGGTCATGCTGCAGCCGGACCTCGGCGGCACGATCACGCTCGCCGTGGTGCTGCTGGCGCTGCTGTGGTTCGCCGGCGCGCCGAAGCGGCTCTTCGGGGTGATCCTGGCCGGTGGTCTCGCCGGTGTCCTGGTGCTGGCGATCATCGCGCCGTACCGGCTCACCCGCGTGCTGTCGTTCCTGTCGCCGGACACCGATCTCAGCTCCGCCGGCTACCAGGCCAACCAGGCGAAGCTCGCGCTCGCCGACGGCGGCCTGTTCGGCAAGGGCCTCGGCCAGGGCGCGTCCAACTGGGGTTACCTGCCCAACGTGCAGAACGACTTCATCTTCGCCCTCGTCGGCGAGGAGCTCGGGTTCGTGGGCTGCGTCGTCGTGCTCGCGCTGTTCGCCGGGGTCGCCGTGGTGGGGCTGCGCATCGCCACGCGCAACATCGACCCGTGGATCCGGATCGTGGCAGGCACGCTGACGATGTTCCTGGTCGCGCAGGCGGCCATCAACATCGGGTACGTCGTCGGCCTGCTGCCCGTCACCGGTGTCACGCTGCCGCTGATCTCCTACGGCGGCACCTCGTTGCTCATCACCATGCTCATCATGGGGGTGCTCGCCAACTCCGCCCGGCACGAACCGGAGGCGGTGGCCGCACTGCGCTCGCAGGGCCCGGGTAAATTCGGACGCCTGCTGAGGTTGCCCGCGCCCGACCCGTACCGTCCGCCCACGACCCGCAAGGGCCAGGCCGGCCGGGGGACCGGCACGGGGGCCAAGGCGGCCCGGCCGGCGCCACGCGCGGCCCGGCCCGCACCGGCGCAGGAGCGCCGCAGGTCGGTCCGGCAACCGGTGCGGCGCAGCAGCGCCGCCCGGACGAGCGCGGCGCGGACAACAGCGAACCGCGGTGCCAGGGGCACCGCGAACCGGAGAGGTCATTGGTGAGTAAGCCCGTCAAGGGAGCCGAGCGATCCCCCTCAGGCAAAGTGCCCGTGGTGGTCGTCGCCGGAGGTGGTACCGCAGGACACATCGAACCCGCGCTCGCCCTGGCCGACGCCGTGCTGCGGCTGCGTCCCGACGCGAAGGTGATCGCGCTCGGCACGGAACGCGGCCTGGAGAACAAGCTCGTGCCCGCCCGCGGTTACCCGCTGGAGCTCATCCCGCCGGTGCCGCTGCCGCGCAAGCCGACGCCCGAGCTGCTGCGCCTGCCGCTGAAGGTCCGCGACTCCGTGCGCCGCACCCGAGACGTGCTCGACCGCGTCGGTGCCGACGTGGTCGTCGGCTTCGGCGGCTACGTCGCGCTGCCGGCGTACCTGGCCGCGCGCGGCCGCACGCCGATCGTGGTGCACGAGGCCAACCAGTCGCCCGGTCTCGCCAACAAGGTGGGCGCGCGCTTCGCCGCCCGCGTGGCCGTGGCCGTGCCGGGCACGCCGCTGCCGAAGGCCGAGGTCGTCGGGATCCCGCTGCGCCGCTCGATCACGTCGCTCGACCGCGCCGCGCTGCGCGCCGAGGCCCGCAAGTTCTTCGACCTCGACCCCGACGCCCCGACGCTGCTGGTGTTCGGCGGCTCGCAGGGCGCGCAGTCGATCAACAGCGCCGTGTCCGGGGCCGCGAAGGAGCTGGCCGAGGCCGGCGTCGGCGTGCTGCACGCCCACGGCCCGAAGAACACGCTGGTCGTCCAGGAGTTCCCCGGCAAGCCGCCGTACGTGCCGGTGCCGTACCTGGAGCGCATGGACCTCGCGTACGCCGCCGCGGACGTGGTGCTGTGCCGCTCCGGCGCGATGACCGCGGCCGAGGTGTCCGCCGTCGGGCTGCCCGCGGTGTTCGTGCCGCTGCCGCACGGCAACGGCGAGCAGGCCACGAACGCCCGGCCCGCCGTCGACGCCGGCGCCGCGTTGCTGGTGCCCGACGCGGAGCTCACCCCGGCCAAGGTGGCCGAGCTGGTGGTGCCGCTGGTGACCGACGCCGACCGGGTCGCGAAGATGAGCACGGCCGCCGTGGGCATGGGACACCGCGAGGCCGACGAGACGCTCGCCAAGATCGTGCTGGAGGCCGCCGGTGCTTGAGCTGCCCGAAGAACTGCGCCGCGCGCACCTGATCGGCATCGGGGGCGCCGGCATGTCCGGCATCGCGCGCATCCTCCTCGCCCGCGGGGCGGCCGTGTCCGGTTCGGACGCCAAGGAGTCGCGGGCGCTGTTGTCGCTGCGCGCCCAGGGCGCCGAGCTGTTCGTGGGCCAGCGCGCGGAGAACCTCGACGCGCTCGCCGAGGCGCCGTCGGCCGTCGTGGTGTCCACGGCGATCAAGGAGTCCAACCCGGAGCTCGCCGCGGCCCGCGCGCGCAACGTCCCGGTGCTGCACCGCGCCCAGGCGCTGGCGGGGCTGATGGCGGGCCACCGCGTGGCCTGCATCGCCGGCACCCACGGCAAGACGTCGACCACGTCGATGCTCACCGTGGCGCTGCAGCACTGCCGGCTCGACCCGTCGTTCGCGATCGGTGGTGACCTCAACGAATCGGGCGCCAACGCGCACCACGGTGAGGGCGGGATCTTCGTCGCGGAGGCCGACGAGAGCGACGGCTCGTTCCTCACGTACTCGCCGTCGGTCGCCGTGGTGACCAACGTCGAGCCCGACCACCTGGACCACCACGGCACCGCCGAGGCGTACGTGCAGGTGTTCACCGAGTTCGTCGGGCGCCTGCAGCCGGGTGGTCTGCTCGTGGTCTGCGCCGACGACCCGGGTGCCGCCGCGCTGGGCGACCAGGCCGCGGCCGCCGGGGTGCGCGTGCGCCGCTACGGCCGCACGGCGGCCGGCGAGGGCGACGTGCGCGTGCTCGACTACAAGCCCGCGCCGGACGGCGGCCAGGTGCGCATCGCGCTCGGCGGTGCCGGTGAGGCTGACGAGCTCGACCTGCGCGTCGCGGTGCCGGGGGAGCACATGGCGCTCAACGCGGTAGCGGCGCTGCTCGCCGGACTCGAGCTGGGCGCGCCCGCCGACGGGCTGGCCGAGGGGCTCGCCGCGTTCGGGGGCGTGCGCCGCCGGTTCGAGTTCAAGGGCCGCTCCGGCGACGTGCGCGTGTACGACGACTACGCCCACCACCCCACCGAGGTGGCGGCGCAGCTCAAGGCCGTGCGCACGGCCGCGGGCGCGGGCCGGGTGCTCGTGGTGTTCCAGCCGCACCTGTACTCGCGCACGCAGACCTTCGCCGCGGAGTTCGCCGAAGCGCTCTCGCTGGCCGACGAGGTCGTGGTGCTCGACGTGTACGGCGCCCGCGAGGAGCCGGTGCCGGGCGTGACCGGTGCGCTCATCGCCGACCGCGTGACGAGCCCGGTGCACTACCAGCCGGCCTTCGACGTCGCGGCCGGGCTCGTGGCCGACCTCGTGAAGCCGGGTGACCTCGTGGTGACCATGGGCGCGGGTGACGTGACGCAGCTGGGCCCGGAGATCCTGGCGGAACTCGACCGGCGGACCGCGGGCGCATGACGTCGACCAGGGAGCACCGTCGCCCGTCCTCGGCCGACCAGGACGAGCGGGACCGGGCTGCCCTGGCACGGGCTCGGCGGGGGCGGCGCTCGGAGGAAGAGCGCCGCCGCACCCGGTCGAGCCGCCCGACGCGCGCGTCGGCCCTGCGCGCGCGGCCGACGCGCAAGAAGGAGATCCGGCGCCGCTGGATCGCGCTGCTCTCGGTCGTCACGATCGTGGCGCTGGGGTACCTGCTGTTCTTCAGCTCGCTGCTCGGGGTGAAGGAAGTGTCGGTGCTGGGCGCGAAAACCGTGTCCGCCGGCCAGCTCCGCGACGTCGCGGCGGTGCCGGTCGGCAAACCGATGCTCCTGGTCGACGTCGACGCGATCCGCGACCGCGTGGCCCGGGTGCCGGACGTCGCGACCGTGGACGTGTCCCGCTCGTGGCCCAACACGGTCGAGATCACGGTGACCGAACGCACGGCCATCGCGTTCTTCGACAGCGGTCCCGGCGGTGACGGCGTCCACCTCGTCGACGGCGGTGGTGTGGTCTTCAAGACCGTCACCGCGCGCCCGGCGGGGCTCCCGGAACTCAAGCTCCCCAAGGTCTCGGCCGACGACCCGGTGACCCGCGCGGTCACCGCCGTGCTCGGCGTGATCCCGCCGGAGCTGCGCAAACAGGTCACGTCGGCCACGGCGCAGACCCCGGCCAGCGTCCAGTTCACCCTGGCCGACGGCAAGATCGTCCGCTGGGGGGACGCCGACAAGACCGACCGCAAGGCGAAGGTCCTGGCCGCCCTGCTGACCCAGAAGGGCAAGGTCTACGACGTGTCGGCACCCGAGCTGCCGACGATCTCGTCCTGACGGTTCTTCCTGGCCCACTCTTCTCCGTATGCTGTACGCTGTTTTATCTCCGTACGTCATACGAGGAAAGTGGGGGCGACATGACGGTCCTGGTGACGGGCGCGACCGGCAACGTCGGACGGCTCGTGGTCGACGAGCTGCTGGCGCGGGGTGTGCCGGTGCGGGCGCTGACCAAGGATCCGGCGCTCGCGAAGCTCCCCGACGGCGTCGACGTCGTCGTGGGGTCGCTCGCGCGGCCGGCGACGCTGCCGGCGGCGCTGAAGGGGATCGACGAGGTGTACCTGGCGCCGATGGCGCGCACGGTCACGCGGTTCTGCGAACTGGCTGCCGACGCGCGGGTGCGGCGGGTGGTCGCGCTGTCGGGCAGCAGCGTCGGGGACGAGACCGCCGGGTCGAGCGGCCCGGAGTTCGCGGCGGTCGAAGCGGCGGTGACGAAGGCGGGGTTCGAGCGCACGTTCCTGCGCCCGGGCGTGTTCATGATGAACTCGCTCGGCTGGGCGCATTCCGTGCGCACGCACGGGGAAATCCGCTCGGCGTACGCGAAGGCGACGCAGACGCCGATCGATCTCGCCGACATCGCCGCCGTCGCCGCGCACGTGTTCACGACCGACGGGCACGCCGGGCGCACGTATGTCCTCAGTGGACCGGAAGCGCTCACGCTGGAGGAGATGGCGGCGGCGATCGCGCGAGCGCTGGGCGAGGACGTGCCGTTCGTCGAGCTGACGCGCGAGCAGCAGCACGCCGAGTGGGTCGAGCTGGGGATGCCCGCCGAGATCGCCGACTGGCTGCTCGACGGGTTCGCGGCCGCGCAAGCCGAGCCGCAGGAACCGACGGGCGTCACGGAGGAGCTGCTCGGCCGCCGCGGCGTGACCTACGCCGAGTGGGCGGCGGCGCACGCGCGGGCGTTCTCCTGAGTCAGTGGTCGGCCGCGCGGCGTTCGGTGGTCCACCACAGCAGCGTGATCAGCGGGATCGCGGCGCCGAACACCGACACGGCCGGCCACCCGCCGAGGTGGTAGGCGACCGAGCCGATTTCCGACCCGGCCGCGCCGCCCACGAAGAACGTGGCCAGGTAGATGCTGTTCACGCGGGCGCGGGCGGTGGGGTCGAGCGCGTAGATCACGTGCTGGCCCGACACCATCGTCGTCTGCACGGCCATGTCGAGCGCGACGGCGGCCACGGCCAGCAGGATCACGCTGTGCGAGCCGAACCCGCCGATCGCGAACGAGACCGCGCACAGCAGGAACGCCGCGCCCGTGGCCACGCGGCCGTGGCCGTGGTCGGCCCAGCGTCCCGCCAGCGGCGCGATCGCGGCCCCGGCCGCGCCGACGAGCGCGAAGAGCCCGACGCCCAGTTGTGAGTAGTGGAACGGCGCCGAGGTGAGCACGAACGCGATCGTCGTCCAGAACGCGCTGAACACCCCGAACATCGCGGCCTGGTACAGCGCGCGACGGCGCAGTGCCGGGTGGTCGCGGGCCAGCCGCAGCGTCGAGCGCAGCAGCTCTCCATAGTGGACGGACGTCTTCGGCGCGCGGAGCGGCAGGCCGAACCGCAGCGCCACGGCGAGCACGGCCATCAGCCCGGCCGAGATCAGGAAGACGACGCGCCAGCTCGTGACCTCGGCCAGCAGGCTCGCGGCGACGCGCGAGAGCAGGATGCCGAACAGCAGCCCGCTCATCACCCGCCCGACGATGCGCCCGCGCGCGTGGTCGGGGGACAGGTCGGCGGTGAGCGGGATGAGGATCTGCACCACCACCGACGTCGACCCGGCGACGAGGGAGGCGATCAGCAGCACGGAGAACTGCGGTGCGAGGCCCGTGGCGACGAGCCCGGCGCACGTGATGGCCAGCAGCAGCGAGACGAGGCTGCGGTTCTCCACGCGGTCGCCCAGCGGGACGATCAGCAGCATGCCCGCCGCGTAGCCGATCTGCGTGGCGGTGACCACTCCGCCCGCCGCGGCCTCGCCCACGCCGAACGCCTCGCGCAGCTCGTTGAGCAACGGCTGCGCGTAGTAGAGGTTCGCGACCGTGAGTCCACATGAGACGGCCAGCAGCAGCACGAGCCACGCGGGCGGCGTCTGTTGTTGCTGCTGCGCTGCGGGGGACGGGGTCACGGCTTCGGGCTGGGCCACGGACACCTCGTTCTCGGAAACCGGATCGACCGGTACCCGAGTCTAACAGCCGGTCACGGTGGGTCCGGCCGGCTCGGGGGTGATCTGCGCGACCCCCGTTCCGGGGACGCCCGCCGTCTTTCGCCCGTGGTGTCCGGCTTTTCCGGAGCCCGCTCCGGCCACTGTGGACAGTGCGAAGGCCGCCCCGGGACGATCCGGGACGGCCTTCGGCGGAGTGCGCGCGGCTTCAGGCGAGCGCCGCGTCCAGTGTGATCGTGGTGCCGGCGAGGGCCTTGGAGACCGGGCAGGTCTTCTCGGCCGTCTCGGCGAACTCCGCGAACTGCTCGGGTGTGACCCCGGCGAGCTTGGCGCGCAGGGTGATGGCGATGCCGCTGATCTCGAAGCCGCCGCCCTGGGCGGGGCCGAGGGTGACCTCGGCGGAGACGTCGATGGACTCCGCCTCGAGCTTCTGGGCCTCGAGCACGCCGGACAGGTTCATCGCGAGGCACGAGGAGTGCGCGGCGGCGATGAGCTCCTCCGGGCTGGTCTGCCCGTCGGGGTTGCCCGCGCGGGTCGGGAACGACACTTCGAACGAGCCGGCGTTGGACGAGTCGAGCGTGACCTCACCCTTGCCCTTCTGCAATCCGCCGGTCCAGTGGGTGGTGGCGTCACGGCTGGGCACAACTGCCTCCTCGGTGGTGGTTCTTCGGTTCTTCCGTGGTGGTACCCGGAACGTCTGACCTTCAACATAGTGCGCAATTAAGTTGCGCGCAAGGTAGTACGGAAAAAGGGGTTGCCCAGTGCGGCAGGCTGCATCCCGTGACCACTCCGCCCGAACGCCCCGACCCGCCGATGGACGCCGACGAGCGCACCCAGCTCACCGGCTTCCTCGACTTCCTGCGCGCCAGCGTCGTCTGGAAGTGCAGCGGCCTCACCGACGAGCAGGCCCGCCGCACCCACGTGCCCAGCGAGCTGACGACGATCGCCGGTCTGCTCTCGCACCTCACGCTCGTCGAGGCCTACTGGTTCCGCGTCGTCCTCGACGGCCAGCCCGACGAGTGGGACGAAGCGCTGGAGCTCGACCGCGACGCCGAGTTCCGCGTCGCGCTCGAAACCCCGATCGAGCGGCTCATCGCCGCCTACGAGGCGGAAACCGCGCGCTGCCGCGAGGTCGTGGCCGCGCGCGAGTTCACCGACACCGTGCTGTTCAAGGGGGAGCAGCCGCTCACCGTGCGCTGGGTCGTCACGCACATGGTCGAGGAGACCGCCCGCCACCTGGGCCACCTCGACCTGCTGCGCGAGCTGACCGACGGGCTCACGGGCGAGTGAGCCGCTTCGGCGGCAGCGGTACGAAGCCGCTCGTGCGCGCCACGTAGGCCGCGTAGCCCGGCCGGCTGCGCGCGAGGCTTTTCTCCAGCATCGGCTTGCCGGTGCCGCGCGCGAGCGTGTACGTCATGGCGATCGGCGACAGGATCGTCGCCGCGCCCGGCCAGGTCGAGCACGCCAGCAGGTACAGGCCCCACCACACGCAGGCGTCGCCGAAGTAGTTCGGGTGCCGCGTGTAGTGCCACAGGCCGGTGTCGAGGACCTTGCCGCGGTTGGCCGGGTCGGCGCGGAAGCGGCTCAGCTGCGCGTCGCCGACGGACTCGAACGTGAAGCCCACCAGCCACACGGCCACGCCGGCCCAGCCCAGGACGCCGAGACCGGTGCCGTACATCGCGAACAGCACCGGCAGCGAAACGAACCAGAGGATCACCGCCTGCACGAGGTACACGCGCACGAAGATCCGCGCGCCCGGGTTGGCGCCGGCCCGTTCGACCATCCGCTGGTAGCGCGGATCCTCCGGGCCGCGCCGGTTGCGCAGGTGCAGGTGGACGGCGAGGCGCACGCCCCACACCACGGTGAGCGCCGCCGTCACCAGTCGTAGCGACAGCGGACCGGTACCCAGCGGAAACGCGATCACCGCGACGAGCGCGAACCCGAGGCCCCAGAACGTGTCGATCGTGTCGTAGCGGCCACGCAGGCGGGCGATGCCGAACGTGACGACGACGGCCACCAGCACGGCGCCGGCGGTGAGGCCCGCCAGCGGGCCGGGGCCGATCACGCCCACTCCCGCGTCGCCGGCATCCCGCTGGCCCCTTCGGCGCCGGGCCGCACGGCGAGGATCTGGTCCACGCCCATGCGGTTCTCCTCGAACGCCAGCGCTCCGCCCACGAGGTAGAGCCGCCACACGCGCGCCTCGTGCTCGCCCACGAGCGCGACGGCCTCGGCCCAGTGCTCCTCCAGCGTGGCGAGCCACGCGCGCACCGTCTTCACGTAGTGCTCGCGCAGCGCGTGCACGTCGCGGATCTCGAACCCGGCCGCCTCGACGTGCCCGAGCGTGCGGCTCAGCGGCCGCATCGTCATGTCCGGCGCGATGTAGCGCTCGATGAAGGCGCCGCCGCCGGGAGCCGTGTCGCCGGCGCGGCCGCGCGACATCTGCTGCAGCACGAGCCGCCCGCCGGGTCGGAGCATGCGGAACAGGGTATGCGCGTAAGCCGGGTAGTTCTCCTCGCCGACGTGCTCACCCATCTCGACCGACGCGACGGCGTCGAACGGCTCGCCGGCCAGCTCCCGGTAGTCCTGCTGCCGCACCTCGACGCGGTCCTCGAGGTCGTGGTGCGCCAGGCGGCCCTTCACGTGCTGAACCTGTTCGGCCGAAAGCGTCACGCCGACCGCGGTCACGCCGTGGTGCTTGGCCGCGTGCACCAGCAGCGAACCCCAGCCGCAGCCGACGTCGAGCAGCCGCGTCCCGGGCCCCAGGCCGAGCTTGCGGCAGATCAGCTCGAGCTTGTCGTGCTGCGCCTGCGCGAGGCCGTAGCCAGGGTCGTCGGCGGTCCAGTAGCCCGACGAGTAGGCCATCGAGTCGTCGAGCAGTAGCTGGTAGAAGGCGTTGGACAGGTCGTAGTGGTGGGCGATGGCCGACCGGTCGCGCCGCAGGCTGTGCAGCACGCCGGTCAGCCTCGCCTCCTCCGCGGGCGGCTTCGGTGGCAGGCCCAGGACACCCAGCCGCGCGGCCAGCCCTGCCGCGGCGGCCCAGTCCCGCGGGGCGAGCTTCACCCTGCGCAGCTCGCCCGAGCGGGTCAGCGCCCAGATCCGCCGGAACCCGTCGGCGAGGTCTCCTTCCACGTCGAGGTCACCCGAGACGTACGCGCGCGCCAGGCCCAGCTCGCCGGGCGCGTAGAGCAGCCACCGCAAGGCACGGCGGTTCTCGAGGACGACGGCCGGGCCCTCGGGCCCCACGCGTTCGCCGTCCCACGTGCGGACGGCGACCGGCAGCGGCGCGCCGAGGACGCGTTCGGCGAAGGTGGCCAGGCGGTGCGCGGTGCTGTTCGGCATACCGGGTGTTCGGCGCCGCCGCGGGCGCGGATGGGTGGGAATCGCGACCAATCCGGGCTGGCACCGGTGCCGAATCCCGGTCGTGCACCACACCGGAAACCCCCAGGGACACCACACGGGACACCGCATCGCCGTCATCGGCAGCGGGGTCGCCGGCCTCACGGCCGCCTACCTGCTGCAGCGCCGCCACGAGGTGCTGCTGTTCGAGGCCGCTCCCCGGCTCGGCGGGCACGCCCACACCCACGACGTCCCGAGCTCCCACGGCGGCACCGTCGGCGTGGACTCCGGGTTCATCGTCCACAACGAACGCACCTACCCGACGCTGATCAGGCTCTTCGGCGAGCTCGGCGTGCGCACGCGCGAGACCGAGATGTCGATGAGCATCCGCTGCGACGGCTGCGGCCTGCAGTACGCCGGCGCCAAGGGGCTGCGCGGGTTGTTCGCGCAGCGGCGCAACACCACCGACCACCGGTACCTGCGCATGCTCGCCGAGGTCAAGCGCTTCCACCGGCACGCGGTGCGGCTGCTGCAGCGCGAGGACGCCGGCGACGTGGGCCTCGGCCCGTTCCTCGCCATCGGCGGGTACTCGCACTACTTCGTGGACCACTTCGTGCTGCCGCTGGTGTCCACGGTCTGGTCGGCCGACCGCACGGACACGCTCAAGTACCCGGCGCGCTACCTGTTCGAGTTCCTGCGCAACCACGGGATGCTCACCGTGAAGAACTCGCCGGCCTGGCGCACCGTCGAAGGAGGTTCACGCGAGTACGTCGAGCGGGCCGCCAAGCAGCTCACGGCCGTGCACCTGTCGACGCCCGTGCGGTCGGTGCGGCGGACCGCGCGCGGCGTCGAGCTCCGCGACGACGCCGACACGCCCCACCGCGTCGACCGGGTCGTGGTCGCGACGCACGCCGACCAGGCGCTGCGGCTGCTCGCCGACCCGACGCCCGCCGAGCGCGCCGTGCTCGGCGCGTTCCGCTACTCCCGCAACGAGGCCTGGCTGCACACCGACACGAGCGTGCTGCCGACCGTCGCGGCCGCGCGGTCGGGCTGGAACTACCGCACCCCCGGCTGCGGTGCCGGCGCTGATGCCGTGCAGGTGAGCTACGACATGAACCGCCTGATGCGCCTCGACGAACCCACCGGCTACGTCGTCACGCTCAACCCGAAAAACGAGCCCGCCGACGGGTCCGTGGTGGCGAAGATGAGCTACGAGCACCCCGTGTACACGCCGGAATCCGTTGCGGCGCAACGCAAGCTCGCCGCGCTGAACGACGGGGTGCTCGCCTACGCCGGTGCCTACCAGGGCTGGGGGTTCCACGAGGACGGCTGTTCCTCGGGGGTCCGCGCCGCCGCGAGCTTCGGGGTGGCGTGGTGACCGCCGTCCTGTACGACGCCACGGTCGCCCACGTGCGCCGCGCCGACCCGCCGCACGCGTTCGTCCACAAGCTCTCCCTGTGGCTGACCGACCTGGACGCGCCGCCGCGGCTGCCGTGGTGGCTGCGGCCCTTCGCGCGCTTCGACGGCCGCGACCACTTCGAACCCGGCGACCCGGGCGACATCCGGTCCAAACTGGACCGCTGGCTCGCGCGCCGCGGGGTGGACCTGCGCGGCGGGCCGGTGACGATGCTCGCGTCCGCCCGGGTCCTCGGCTGCGTGTTCAACCCGATCACCGTCTACTGGTGCCACACCCCGGACGGCGAGCTGGAGTGCGTCGTCGCCGAGGTGCACAACACCTACGGCGGGCGGCACGCGTACCTGCTGCGCCCCGGTGCGGCCGAGCCGTCCCGCGTGGACACCTACCGCGCGCAGAAGGAGTTCTACGTGTCGCCGTTCCAGGAGCTCGACGGCGAGTACCGCCTGCGCCTGCCGCGGCCGGACGCGCTGCTCGACCTCACCGTCGCGCTGCGGCGCGGTGACACGACGCCGTTGCTCGCTACGCTTCGAGGTGTCCGGAGGCCGTCGGGCGCGCGGTCGTTCGCGCGGCTCGTGCTCGGCCGTCCCCTGCAGCCGCAGCGCGTGGCGGCGCTGATCCGCCGCCACGGAGTCGCGCTGTGGCTGCGCAAGGCCCCGATGGTCGCCCGGACCCCGCAGAATTCGACAGGAGCGCTCCATGGATGAGCCCGCCCGCCCGCGCCCGGTCGCGGCGGTACCCGAACCGGCCGCCGGTGCGACGGCCGAGGAGCTCATGGTGGCCGTCGCCAAGGGGGACGAGCGCGCGTTCGAGCTGCTCTACGACCAGCTCGCCGGACCCGTCCACGGGCTCGTGCGCCGCATCGTGCGCGACTCGGCGCAGTCGGAGGAGGTGGCGCAGGAAGTGCTCGTCGAGCTCTGGCGCACGGCCACGCGCTACACACCCGAGAAGGGCAGCGCGCTGAACTGGGCCATGACGCTCGCGCACCGCCGCGCCGTCGACCGGGTGCGCTCCGCCCGCGCCGGCACCGAACGCGAGCGCAAGGCGACGTTCGAAGCGGCGCGGGGCCGCCCGTTCGACGAGGTGGCCGAATCGGTGACCGCCCGGCTCGAGCGCTCGCAGGTGCGCCGCTGCCTCTCCTCACTCACGGAGCTGCAGCGCGAGTCGGTTCTCCTGGCCTACTACCAGGGTTACACGTATCGCGAGGTCGCCGACGTGCTGGCGACCCCGCAGGGGACGATCAAGACGAGGTTGCGCGACGGGCTGATCCGCCTGCGCGACTGCCTGGGGGTGACCGCGTGAGCACGCCGGACATGCACACGTTGACCGGTGCGTATGCGCTCGACGCCCTGTCGGACACCGAGCGCGCGCAGTTCCAGCGCCACCTCGAGCAGTGCGAGGCCTGCGCTCAGGAGGTCCGCGAGCTGCGCGCCACCGCGGGCAGGCTCGGCGCGGCGATGGCCGACGAACCGCCCGCCGCGCTGAGGGAACGCGTACTCGCCGAGATGCGCGCGACGCGCCAGCTCCCGCCGCGCAGCCGCCCCGAGCCGGGGGAGCGCTCCCGCGGTCGCCGGCGCTGGCCACTGATCACGACGGCGGCCGCCGCCGTGGTGGGGCTCGCGCTCGCCGGCGTGTTCGGCGGGATCGCCGTGACCACGCAGGGCCGCCTCGACGCCGCGCAGTCGCAGCTGGACCAGGCGCGCGTGCGCTACCAGCCCGTGGGGGAGCTGCTGGCCGCGCCGGACGCCCAGACCCTGCACGGCACCGCGCCCGGCGGGGGCGGTGGCACCGTCGTGGTGTCCAAGCAGCTGGACCGCATGATGTTCATGGAGTCGGGCCTGCCGCCCTACCCCGCGGGCCACGTCTACCAGGCGTGGCTGATGGGCCCGCACCTCGCGCCGCGCCCGGCCGGGCTGCTGCCGGGCGGACCGGCGGGTTCGCTGGTCGTGGCCGACGGCCTGGCTGGTGCGGACCAGTTCGCCATCAGCGTCGAGCAGGCCGGTGGTTCGCCCACCGGGAAGCCGTCGGACGACGTCGTCCTGGTGATGCCCATGCCCGCGTGATGCGGCTGCATAGCAGACGAGTGGATCACCGGGAGATCGGGTTCCCGCCCTTGCGCACGCGTTCGCGTTGTGGCAAAACACCTTTGCCGCACACGGCGTGGCTACTGGATTAGTGCCTGCCCGGTGCCTACCGTCCTGCTCTAACGCTGGTGGTTGACATAACTCTCATTCTCGACTTGAGGGTGAGGGTTGCGGCCCCGGCGGGCAGTACGAGCACATCACGATCAGGAAGGCGGACCCGATGACGCCCCCGCACAACTACCTTGCGGTGATCAAGGTCGTCGGCATCGGCGGCGGCGGCGTGAACGCCGTGAACAGGATGATCGAGGTCGGCCTCAAGGGTGTCGAGTTCATCGCGGTGAACACCGACGCGCAGGCACTGCTCATGTCCGACGCCGACGTCAAGCTCGACATCGGCCGGGAACTGACCCGCGGCCTCGGTGCCGGCGCCGCCCCCGAGGTGGGGCAGAAGGCGGCCGAAGACCACCGCGAGGAGATCGAAGAGGTCATCAAGGGCGCCGACATGGTGTTCGTGACCGCCGGCGAGGGCGGCGGCACCGGCACCGGTGGCGCCCCCGTGGTCGCGCAGATCGCCCGCAAGCTGGGCGCGCTGACCATCGGCGTGGTGACCCGCCCGTTCACCTTCGAGGGCAAGCGCCGCGGCAAGCAGGCCGAGGACGGCATCCAGCAGCTGCGCAACGAGTGCGACACGCTGATCGTGATCCCGAACGACCGGCTGCTGCAGCTCGGCGACATCGGGGTGTCCCTGATGGACGCGTTCCGCTCGGCCGACGAGGTGCTGCTCTCCGGTGTCCAGGGCATCACCGACCTGATCACCACGCCCGGTCTGATCAACCTCGACTTCGCCGACGTCAAGAGCGTCATGTCCGGCGCGGGTTCCGCGCTCATGGGCATCGGCTCGGCGCGCGGCGAGGGCCGCGCGATCCAGGCGGCGGAGAAGGCGATCAACTCGCCGCTGCTGGAGGCGTCGATGGACGGCGCCCACGGCGCGCTGCTGTCGATCGCCGGTGGTTCGGACCTCGGCCTGTTCGAGATCAACGAAGCCGCGTCGCTGGTGCAGGAATCCGCGCACCCCGAGGCGAACATCATCTTCGGGACGATCATCGACGACTCCCTCGGCGACGAGGTCCGCGTCACGGTGATCGCGGCCGGGTTCGACGCCGGCGCGCCCACGCACAAGAAGCTCGACCCGCCGGCCTTCGGCTCGCGTTCGGGCGGCAGCACGGCGTCGGCCGCGGCCGGGCACGTGGGTGGCGCGCAGCCGCCCGCCGGTCCGCCGTCGGGTGGCGCCACGCCGGTGCCGCCGGCGGGCAGCGGCGGGTACCCGGTGGCGCCGCCGCGCACGCAGCCGCCGCTGCCGCAGCCGGGTGGCACGCCGCCGGGCGGGCTGCCCCAGCCGGGCGGTGGCTCGCGCGGCTACTCGCCGATCGGTTCCGGGCCCGCGTCCGGCAGCCTGCCGAGCCGTCCGGCGACGGTGCACGACGACCCGACCGACGACGAGGTCGACGTGCCGCCGTTCATGCGCCGCTAGCGTTCGTTTCGTCGCGAAGGCCACCCCGGGCCACCCTCGGCCGGGGTGGCCTTCGGCGTTTTTTGGAAGGATGGCGGGGTGCGAGTACGACGAGTCGTGACGACCAGGGCGGGCGGGGCTTCCCGGCCGCCGTACGAGAGCTTCAACCTCGGTGACCACGTCGGCGACGACGAGGGCGACGTGTACGCCAACCGCAAGCGGCTGGCGGCCGAGCTCGGGCTCACCGAGGACCGCCTGGCGTGGATGGAGCAGGTGCACGGCCGCACGGCCACCGTCGTGGACGGCACCGAGACGAAGGCCGCGGAGGCCACCGACGCGCTCGTCACGGCGACGCCGGGGGTCGCGCTCGTGGTGCTCGTCGCCGACTGCGTGCCGCTGCTGATGGCCGACCCCGAGGCGGGTGTGGTCGCCGCGGTGCACGCCGGGCGCGTCGGGGCGCGCATCGGCGTGGTCCCGGCCGCGGTGGCGGCGATGCGCGACCTCGGGGCCGAACCGGCCCGCACCGAAGTGCTGCTCGGCCCGGCCATCTGCGGCGCCTGTTACGAGGTCCCGGCCGACATGGCCGCGGACGTCGAGAAGCACGTGCCCGGCAGCGCCTGCAAGACCCGCCGCGGCACGGCGGGTCTCGACCTGCGCGCGGGGCTGTACCGCCAGCTCGCCGAGCTCGGCGTCGGCCGCATCGGCGTGGACCCCCGCTGCACGGCCGAGGACAAGACGCTCTTCAGCTACCGCCGCGACGGGACCACCGGCCGGCTCGCGGGCATCACGTGGCTGGAGGCCGAGTGAGCGAGGCGCGGCGCGAGGAGCTCAAGGCGTCGCTCGCCGCCGTCGAGGAACGGATCGCCGCCGCCTGCGCGGCCGCCGGACGGGCGCGGGAGGACGTGCGCCTGCTGGGGGTCACCAAGACCTTCCCGGCGGCCGACGCGGCGCTCCTCGTCGAACTGGGGCTGCGGAACCTCGCCGAGAACCGGGACCAGGAGGCCGGCCCGAAGGCCGCCGAGGTGGCGGGGCTGAGCCCGGGGGCGCCGCCGCGCTGGCACATGGTCGGGAGCCTGCAGCGCAACAAGGCGCGTTCGGTGGTCCGCTGGGCGGCGGAGGTCCAGTCGGTCGACTCCGCGCGCCTGGCCGACGCACTGGGGCGCGCGGTGGGCAACGCGCGGGACGCGGGGGAGCGGACGGACCCGCTCGACGTGCTGATCCAGGTGAGCCTCGACGGCGACCCGGCCCGGGGCGGTGTCCCCGTGGCCGACGTCCCGGCGCTGGCCGAGCACCTAACCCACGTGGGTGAGCTGAGGTTGCGCGGTGTGATGGCGGTCGCGCCGCTGGCCGAGGATCCGGGCAGCGCTTTTGCCCTGCTTGCCCAGGTCTCGCACGGACTTCGGAAAGATCACCCCAATGCCGCAGAAGTCTCAGCCGGGATGAGCCATGATCTCGAACAGGCGATCACGCACGGCTCGACCTGTGTGCGTGTCGGAACCGCGTTGCTCGGTGGGCGCGGTTTAGCCTCGCCGTAGGGAGTCCGGTCGGCCGTCACGTTTTGTGCACGGCCGGGTGGGGTAGCACGGTGCGGGAGCGGCTAGGGCTAGGGAGAGGCATGAGCGCGCTGCAGAAGCTGAAGGCCTACTTCGGGATGGTGCCCGCTGATGAAGACGGCTATGACGTCGAGGACGAGGACTACCGGCGTGACTACGACGACGAGTACGACTCCTACGACGAGCCGCCGGCCCGGTCGCGCTCACGGTACCGCGACGTCGACGACACGTACGACGAGCCCGCGCCCCGGGCCCGGTCACGGTCGGTCACGGCTTCGGAGCCGACCACGCACGGTGCACTCGCCGTGGACCGCCAGCCCGAGCCCGTCGCCCGGCTGCGGCCGGTCACGGAGCCCGCGCGACCGCCGTCACGCGATCCGTTGAGCCGGATCACCACGCTGCACCCGACGAGCTACGTCGAGGCGCGGGCGATCGGCGAGCACTACCGCGAGGGCATCCCCGTGATCATCAACCTCACGGAGATGGAGAACGCGGACGCCAAGCGGCTCGTCGACTTCGCCGCGGGGCTCGCGTTCGCGCTGCGGGGGTCGATGGACAAGGTCACCAACAAGGTGTTCCTTCTCTCACCGCCGGACGTGGACGTGACGGCCGAGGACCGCCGGCGGATCGCCGAGGGCGGACTTTTCCTGCGCGGCTGAAGACCACCGGACCGCTGGGCGCAGCCAGACGTGATTTTGTCGACTCGGCGGCACGTCGGGCGTGCTGGCTGCGCAATGGCGGGGCGTCCCCCGCTAGAGTGGTCGCGTGAACGCTGTGTGGCTGGTGATCTGGTACGTGCTGTTCGCCTTCTGGCTATTGCTGACGGCGCGTATCGTGATCGAGCTCGTGCGCACCTTCGCGCGCGAGTGGCGTCCCGCCGGAGGGGTTGCGGTGACGCTCGAGACCATCTACACAGTGACCGACCCGCCGGTTCGTCTGTTCAGGCGAATCATCCCGATGGTTCGGATCGGCGGGATGGGACTGGACTTATCGATTATGGTGCTGCTGTTGGTTGTGTTCTTCGCGATGCAACTGGCAACTCCCAGGTGATCGGGGAAACTTGGGTGGACCCTGCAGGCCATGGAGTGCGTGAGGTGATCTGATGTCGTTGACCCCCGCTGACGTGCATAACGTCGCGTTCAGCAAGCCGCCCATCGGCAAGAGGGGCTACAACGAGGACGAGGTGGACGCGTTCCTCGACCTGGTGGAGACCGAGCTTGCCCGCCTGATCGAGGACAACAACGAGCTGCGCCAGCAGGTCGAACAGCTCGATGCCGAGCTGGAGTCGACCCGGGGTGAGCTCGAGAACGCGAAGGTGAGCGGTCCTCCGCCGGTCCGGGACGAGCCGTCCCGCCGGCTGGCCCCCGTGCCGCCGCCCGCTTCGGCCATGGAGCAGACGCAGGCCCATTCGATGGTCGGCGACAGCGGCGAGCCGAACGTGCAGGCCGCGAAGGTCCTGGGCCTGGCCCAGGAGATGGCCGACCGGCTCACCGCCGAGGCGAAGACCGAGTCCGACGGCATGCTGGCGGAGGCGCGGACCAAGTCCGAGCAGCTCCTGTCCGACGCCCGGGCGAAGTCCGACTCGATGGTCAACGAGGCGCGCACCCGCGCCGAGACCATGCTGAACGACGCGCGCACGCGCGCCGAGACGCTCGAGCGCCAGGCCCGCGACAAGGCGACCACGCTGGAGCGCGAGTCGCAGCGCAAGTACACCGAGACCATGAACAACCTGAACGCCGAGAAGGGCGCTCTGGGCAAGAAGATCGAGGAACTGCGCACCATCGAGCGCGAGTACCGCACCCGCCTGCGGGGCTTCCTCGAATCCCAGCTGCGCGAACTCGACGACCGCGGCTCCGCGGCCCCGGCCTCGGCGTCGTCCGGCTCCAGCCAGTCCGCCGGCTCCAGCAGCGGCCAGGGCTACTCCTTCGGCCCGCGCGCCGAAGCCGGCTGAGGCTCCTCTCCGCGCGTGACGCCCCGCCGATCCTGACCCCCAGGACCCGGCGGGGCTTCGCCGTGCCTGCTGCGTCGTAGGGCGCCGGGTTCGGTGGCTCGGTTCGTCGGTGCCTGGAGCTGCGGCTTCGGCGTTCGCTGAGCCTGGCTGCGGGCCGCGCGCTGACCAGGCCTGCCTTGCTTGGCGCGGGTGTCGTTTGCTTCGGCGGCCGGTCTACCTGCGGCTTCGTCCTGCGATGAGGTTGGATCTGAGGCGTTGCGCTGACCTGCCCTGCTGGCTCGGCTTCGGCCTTGCGGGGCGTCGATGGCCCCTGGAGCTGCGGTTTTGCCTGTGGTGAGTCTGGCTGGGGGCCCGCGGTGGCCTGGCTGGCTGGCCGGCTCGGCGCGGGGTCGGTTGCTTCGGCGACGGGTCGACCTGCGCCGTCGTCCTGCACGCTGAGGCAGGCCGGCGCCTCCCGCTGAACTTGCCTGGGTGGCTTTGGCTTGGGGCCGTCGGGCTCGGGCGGTGACTCGAGCTGCTGTTTTGGCCCGTGGTGAGGCTGGCTGGGGTCTCGAGTTGACCGGCCTGCTGCCCGGCTTCGGGGCCGTCGGGCTCCGGCGGCGGCCGGAGCTGAGCCTTGGTCTGCTCGCGGGCGCTGGCCGGTGCCGAGTTGAGTTGGCCGGCCTGCCGGCTTGGCTTCGGCGCTGGCGGGCTCCGGCGGCTTGAGCTGCTGTTTTGGCCCTGCGCTGGCTGGTTGCGGCTGTGCGTCGACCGGCGTGCTGACCCGGCGTGGGTGGGCCGTCTTGCTCCGGCGGCCGGAGCTGGGTTTCGGGTTTGCGAGGGGGTGGTTTCCTCGCGGCCGTGCCGCCACGCCGCGTTGACCGGGCATTCTCCATTTCCGTAACCGGGCAGTCGCAATTCGTGGTGATCGTTTTGTGATCCGCTGTGATCTGCGGGGGCTGGCGGTGATCGAATGCGCACGGAATGCAGTGGCCGTGTTTTGGCAAGTGGTCGTTCGTGCTTCGAAGGTGCCTCTTCGGGCCGATGTGGATCAGCAGTTTTCGGCCCTCGTCCAGGCGAATTCCCAGTGCCGCTGGAGGTGGATGCTGCGATGGGTGGCCGGGCAGTTACTCGGCGGTTCGTCCGGGTCGCCGTGAGCGCCGGCCGCCAGTCGATCGCTGGGCGGTGCCTTCCGCGCGGCAGGCGTCGGTCAGGGTGTCGGTGAGCGGGTACCCGTCACAGCCGGTGAGGTCGGTCCGGGTCGAGGCGGGCGGGCTGGGGTGAGGCCGCGTGGCCGGGTGATCTCGCGCCCGCCGGGTGGACACGGACGGGAGCCGGTGGGGTACCCGGCGTGGGCGGGTCGTGCCGGGGGTACGCGGGTTTCGCGTGCTGTAATTCAGCGTGCTCTACATCGTCCTCGTTCTGGTGCTGGCAGCGCTCGCGCTGCTCGTCACGGCGCTCATCACCGCCGGCTCGCTGTGGGCCTGGGTCTCGATCGGCCTGTCGGTGCTGGCCGGCTTGCTGCTGCTCGCGGACTGGCTGCGCAGGCGCAACCAGCCGGAGTCCGCGCCCGCGAAACCGGCCGCGGGGGAGAGCGCGGAGAAGGACACCGAGAGCGACGACGCCGAGCAGACCGTCCTGCTGCCTTCGACCGGCGAACTCGGTGATCCCGCCGACGTTCCCGAGCCGGACGTCGAGCCCGAGCCGCAGGCCGAACCCGCGGAGACCGCGGAAGTAGCCACCGCCGAACCCGCAGCGGCCAGCGAAGCCCCGGAGACCGCCGAAACCGGGGCGACCGCCGAAACCACAGCCGCCGCCGAAGCAACCGACGAGACGGCCGCACTCGCCCGTGATGCGGCGCCGGCCGAGGAGGAGACGAGCACGGACGACCTCGCGGTCGTCAAAGAGCTCGACGACCAGGTCGTCGTGGTGGACGAGTACCCGCGCTACCACCTGGTCGACTGCCCGTGGCTCTCCGGCCGCGACGCGATCCCCATCGGGGTCGGCGAGGCGCGCCAGCTCGGGTTCACGCCGTGCGGCCGCTGCGGGCCCGACGCCGTGCTTGCCCGAGCTCATCGCAGGCGTTAGAGCCCCAGGACGTCATCGAGCACCGAGCGCTCCGGCGCGGTGCTCGCCCGAGCTGACCGCAGGCGTTAGAGCCCCAGCACGTCACCGAGCACCGAGCGCCCCGACGGCGTCAGCCGCACCGCGCGGTGGGCGTCCGCGCGGCGGCGGAGCCAGCCGGCGTCGAGCAGCCGCGCCAGTACGGCCGCGCCGAGCGCACCCGACAGGTGGTGGCGCTGCTCGCTCCAGTCCAGGCAGAAGCGCAGCAGCGGGCGCCGCGCCGAAGAAGCCGCGTCAACATCCACGCCCAGCGCGCCGAAGACCTCCGAGGCCGCCGGCCCCAGTGCGTACGGGTGCTCGGGCAGCTGCGCGGAAAGCGCGTCACCCGGGCGCCGCGCCGTCGTCGGATCACCGTCCACAGTGACCAGTGCGCGCCGCGCGACGAGCGCTGCCGTGATCGCCACGCCGAGCTGCCCCGCGACGTGGTCGTAACACGTCCGGGCCGAGCGCAGCGCCTGTGCGCGCGTGCCCTCCCGCAGGGACCGCACCGGCCGCGCGGGGGAGAACCGGGCCAGCGTCTCCAGCAGCTCCGGCGCCGCTCCCGTCAGGCGGTAGAAGCGGTGCCGCCCGGAGCGTTCGGCAGTGACGAGGCCCGCGGCGAGCAGCTTCGCCAGGTGCGCGCTCACGCCCTGCGCCGACAGTCCCGCCTCCCCGGCCAGCACGGACGCCGCCAGCGCCCGGCCGTCACCCAGCGCGAGCAGCACCCGCACCCGCGCCGGGTCGGCGAACAGGGCCGCGGTGCGGGCGATGTCGACGTCTCCTCCGGTCGCCATGCCCCCAGGGTGCACCCGCCACACTTCCACCGCGACGGAAGCGTCCGCGAGGTCCACTGGCGGACGTGCGACCGGCCCTGCTGATCACCCTGTGCACCGGGATGTTCCTGGTGCAGCTCGACGTCACCGTCGTCACCGTGGCCCTGCCTTCGCTCGGCGAGCAGCTCCACGCGGGTGTCGGCCTCTTGCAGTGGGTCGTCGACGGCTACTCCGTGGTCCTCGCCGCGCTGCTGCTCACGGGCGGTGCGCTCGGCGACGTACTCGGGCACCGCGGTGTCGTGCTCACCGGGCTCGCGGTGTTCGGCGCTGCCTCCGCCGCGTGCGGGTTCGCGCCGTCGGCACCGTGGCTGGTGGCCGCCCGCGCGGTGCAGGGTGCCGGCGCGGCGCTGCTGCTGCCCGGCACGCTCGCGGTCATCAACCAGGAGTGCCCCGACCGCCGCACGCGCGCCCGGGCCCTCGGGATCTGGGCCGGGGTGTCCGCGCTGGCCCTGCCCGCCGGGCCGCTGCTGGGCGGCGCGCTCATCGCCGTCGCCGGCTGGCGGCCGGTGTTCCTGATCAACGCGCCGATCGTCGCCGTGGCCGCGCTCGCCACCCGGAAGCTGGTCGGGCCCGGCGTCCGCAAGCCGGGCCGCGTCGACCTCCCCGGTGCCGCGACGGCCGCGCTCGCCCTCGGCGCCGGCGTCTACGCCGTCATCGGCCGGCAACCGCCGGCCGCCGTCCCGGCCGTCCTCGCCGCCGCGGCGTTCGTCCTGATCGAACACCGCTCGGCGGACCCGATGCTGCCGCCGGGCCTCCTGCGCTCGCGCCGCACCGCCGGAGCCAACGCGATCTCCGCGGCGATGAACTTCGCCGGCCTCGGCTCGATCCTGGTCTTCACGCTGTACCTGCAGGGCGTGCTGCACCTCCCGCCGCTCGACGCCGGGCTTGCCATGCTCCCCCTGTTCCTGCCGCTGGCCCTGCTCGGTCCGCTCAGCGGCCGGTTCGCCGCGAAGTTCGGCACGCGCCCGCCGATCGTCGCCGGGCTCGTGCTCGGCGCGCTGGGCCTGTTCGCCCTCCTGCGCGCCGGGACCACCGGTTACGCCGGCGTCCTGCCGGCCCTGCTCGGCCTCGGCATCGGCCTGGGGGTGCTCACCGCCGCCGTCGTCACCGCGGCCGTCGACGGCGCACCGGCCGAACGCGCGGGCATCGCCGGCGGCGTGAACAACGCCGCGCGCCAGGCCGCGGGCGCGCTCGGGGTCGCCGTTTTCGGTGCCGTGGCGGGGGATCCGGCCCAAGCCGGCGCGTTCGTCCACGGGCTGCACGTGCTCGGCGCGGCTGCCGGCGCGCTGTGGCTCGCGGCCGCGGTACTGGCCGTCCGCACGACCTGAGGCCGGGGCACCCGGGAACCCGCTTGCGCACCCCGGCTAATCTGGTACCAGCAAGGTGTCGATCCGGCCATCACCGGGGAGCCTCCGGAAGAACGGGGCCGCAAGCCCCCAGTAGAACCGGACGGGACGGCCCGTCACAGCCGACGAACGAGTGGCCCGGCAGCGCTGGCCGGGCAAGCGGGGTGGTACCGCGTGACGCGCGAGCGTCTCGTCCCCGTGTGGGTGACCGGTAGGCGCCGGTCGTCCGTACGCGAGCGACGAACGCAAGGAGCACACCCCGATGTACCCCCAGGCCCAGCTGGACGGCGACGGCACCGTCCCGGCCCAGCCGTCGTTCCCCGCGCTGGAGCAGCGCGTCCTCGAGTACTGGGAGACCGACCGGACGTTCCAGGCCTCGATCGACACGCGCCCGGCCGGCGAGAACGGCGACAACGAGTACGTGTTCTACGACGGCCCGCCGTTCGCCAACGGCCTGCCGCACTACGGGCACCTGCTCACGGGGTACGTGAAGGACATCGTCCCGCGCTACCAGACGATGAAGGGCAAGCACGTCGACCGCCGGTTCGGCTGGGACACCCACGGCCTGCCCGCCGAACTCGAGGCGATGCGCCAGCTCGGCATCACCGAGAAGGAAGAGATCGAGGCGATGGGGGTCGCCAAGTTCAACGAGGCCTCCCGCGAGTCCGTGCTGCGCTACACCAAGGAGTGGGAGGAGTACGTCACCCGGCAGGCGCGCTGGGTCGACTTCGACCACGACTACAAGACGCTCGACCTGTCCTACATGGAGTCGGTCATCTGGGCGTTCAAACAGCTGTGGGACAAGGGCCTCGTGTACGAGGGCTACCGCGTGCTGCCCTACTGCTGGCGCGACGAGACGCCGCTGTCCAACCACGAGCTGCGGATGGACGACGACGTCTACCGCACGCGCCAGGACCCGGCCGTCACCGTCGGTTTCCGCCTGGAGGGCAACGGGAACGAGCTCGACGGCACGTACCTGCTCATCTGGACGACGACGCCGTGGACGCTGCCGTCGAACCTCGCCACCGCCGTGCACCCCGAGGTGCGCTACGTCGTGGTGGAGAGCGAGAACTTCCCCGGCAAGCGGTTCCTGCTCGCCCAGGACCGGGTGGCGGCCTACGCGCGGGAACTCGGCGAGGAGCCGGTGGTCGTCGCGCACTACACCGGCGAGCAGCTGCTCGGAAACCGTTACGCCCCACCGTTCCCGTACTTCGTCGGCCGCGAGAACGCGCACCGGATCCTGTCGGCCGGCTACGTCACCACCGAAGACGGCACCGGCGCGGTCCACATCGCGCCCGCCTACGGTGAGGAGGACAAGGTCGTCACCGACGCTGCGGGCATCACGCCGGCCACGCCGGTCGACGCGCGCGGGCGGTTCGACGCGACCGTGCCCGACTACGAGGGCCAGCAGGTGTTCGAGGCCAACCCGAACATCATCCGCGACCTCAAGAACGGCACGGGTTCCGCGGCCGAGCAAGGCCCGATCCTGCTGCGCCACGAGACCTACGAGCACCCGTACCCCCACTGCTGGCGCTGCCGCAACCCGCTGATCTACCGCGCGGTGTCGTCGTGGTTCGTCGCGGTCACGCAGTTCAAGGACCGCATGGTCGAGCTCAACCAGCAGATCACCTGGTACCCGGACAACGTCAAGGACGGCCAGTTCGGCAAGTGGCTGGAGAACGCCCGCGACTGGTCGATCTCCCGCAACCGGTACTGGGGCTCGCCGATCCCGGTGTGGCAGTCGGACGACCCGGCCTACCCGCGCACGGACGTCTACGGCTCGCTCGACGAGCTGGAGCGCGATTTCGGCGTGCGGCTGGACAACCTGCACCGCCCGTACATCGACGAGCTGACCCGGCCGAACCCGGACGACCCGACCGGGAACTCCGTCATGCGCCGCGTCGAGGACGTGCTCGACGTGTGGTTCGACTCGGGCTCGATGCCCTACGCCCAGGTGCACTACCCGTTCGAGAACCGCGAGTGGTTCGAGCACCACTACCCGAGCGACTTCATCGTGGAGTACATCGGGCAGACGCGCGGCTGGTTCTACCTGCTGCACGTGCTCGCGACGGCGCTGTTCGACCGGCCGGCGTTCCGCACCTGCATCAGCCACGGCATCGTGCTCGGCTCCGACGGGCAGAAGATGTCGAAGTCGCTGCGGAACTACCCGGACGTGACCGAGGTGTTCGACCGCGACGGGTCCGACGCCATGCGGTGGTACCTGATGGCGAGCCCGATCCTGCGCGGCGGCAACCTCGTCGTCACCGACCGGGGCATCCGCGACGCCGTGCGCCAGGCCGTGCTGCCCCTGTGGAACTCGTACTACTTCCTCGCGCTGTACGCGAACGCCGAGGGCGTGGAAGGCCGGTGGCGCACGGATTCCACGCACCTGCTCGACCGGTACGTGCTCGCGAAGACCCACGAGCTCGTCACCGACGTCGAGTACGCGCTGGACAACTACGACATCGCCGGCGCGTGCCAGACCGTGCGCGACTTCCTCGAAGTCCTCACGAACTGGTACGTGCGCCGCTCGCGCGACCGGTTCTGGGCGGGTGACCAGGACGCGATCGACACCCTGCACACGGTGCTCGAGGTGACCTGCCGGGTCGTCGCGCCGCTGCTGCCGCTCACCACGGAAACGGTGTGGCGCGGCCTGACCGGCGGCCGCTCGGTGCACCTGACCGACTGGCCGAGCTCGCTCGACCTGCCGGCCGACGCCGCACTCGTCACCGCGATGGACCGCGTGCGGCAGGTGGCGTCGACGGCGCTGTCGCTGCGCAAGGCCAACAAGCTGCGCGTGCGGCTGCCGCTGCAGAAGCTGCTGGTGGCGGCGGAGGACGTGGAGGCGCTGCGCGAGTTCACGGACATCCTGCGCGACGAGGTGAACGTGAAGTCGGTGGAGCTGACCACCGATGTCGCGGCGCACGGTTCGTTCGAGGTCGCCGTGAACGCGCGGGCGGCCGGGCCGCGGCTCGGCAAGGCCGTGCAGCAGGTGATCAAGGCCGTCAAGGCCGGCGACTGGACGACGAACGAGTCCGGTGCCGTCGTGGCGGCCGGGGTCGAGCTGCTCGAGACCGAGTACGAGCGGCGGCTGGTGGCCAAGGGCGGCGGCGCGGCGGCCGAGCTGCCGGGCGGCACGGGGCTCGTGCAGCTCGACACCGAGGTCACCGCCGACCTGGCCGACGAGGGCGTGGCTCGCGACCTCGTGCGCGTGGTGCAGCAGGCTCGCCGTGAAGCCGGCCTCGACGTGTCCGACCGGATCTCGCTCACGATCGACGCACCGGACGAGGTGGTGGCCGCGGTCGAGAAGTTCGAGGAGTTCGTGGCCTCGGAGACGCTGGCCACCTCGGTGACCTACGGCGACGCACCCGACGGGTTCGAAGGCGCTGTCGGCGAGGGCGTCAAGGTCCGCGTGGCGGTCGAGAAGGCCTGAGGTACGCGCCTTCCCGGTGTCGATCACGAATCGGCGTCGGGAAGGCCGCTTTCTCACCTGTAACACCCCTTGTCCGTCAGCGATGGGCAAGCTGGGCCGGGTGCGCGCACGTCGCACGGTCTGGGGGAGATACGCGGTGAGTCCTGCCGGCAAGAGAGCAGTCCTGATCGGTGGTGCGGTCGCGATGGCCGCGATCGTCGTGGCAGCAGTGGTGATCCTGACCGGCGGTTCGCCGGCACCCGAGGCGGCGGCGCAGCCCTCCGATTCCGCGGCGGCCGTGACGGGACCGGTCGCCCCCGATCCGACGTCGGCCGCGCAGCTCTACTTGAACGACTTCGCCGGCAACCACACCGACGACGCGAGCCTGCTCACCGATGACCCGCACGCGGCGGCACCGGCGCTGCGCGACGCCTGGTACACGCTCAAGCCGAAGGACGTGCAGGCCAAGGTCGACAAAGTCGAGCCCGTGGCCGCGGGCGCGGCGAAGACGACGGCGAGCTACACGCTCACCTGGAACCTCGGCGCCGGCCACATCTGGTCCTACAGCGGCACGTTCGACGTCGTCAAAGCCGGAGCGAGCTGGGACGTGCACTGGACGCCCGCCGTGCTGCACCCGAAGCTTCAGGCCGGCCAGCGGCTCGTGATCTCGACCGCGGCGGCCGACCAGCCGGCCGTGGTGGACCGCGAGGGCAAGACACTGGTCGTGACCGGCCCGGGCGGGGTCAGGCCGGACACCGCGGTGAAGTCGCCGCTACTGCTCTCGGCGCTCACCGGGCAAGTCACCTCGTCCTCCTCCGACGCGTTCGCGGTGCAGCGCGTCGACACCTCGGGCAAGGCTCTCGAAACGCTCTTCGGCAAGGTCGAGAGCGGGGAGCCGGCGCTGAAGTCGACCCTGAGCACCGCCGTGCAGACTGCCGCCCAGTCGGCCGTGGACTCGTACAAGGGCAAGGCCGTGATCGTGGCGATCCAGCCGTCCACGGGCGGGCTGCTGGCCGTGGCGCAAAACGCGGCAGCGGGCACCGGCCCGTCGGCGCTGAACGGCCTGTACGCGCCGGGCTCGACGTTCAAGATCGCCACGGCGACAGCCGCGCTCGAAGCGGGCGTGGTCACGAAGGACTCGCAGGTGCCCTGCCCGCTCACGGCGCGGATCGGCACGCGGACCATCTCCAACGAGGGCTTCGACCTCGGCACGACGACCGTGCACAAGGCGTTCGCGAGGTCGTGCAACACGACGTTCGGCCAGCTCGCTTCGCAGCTGCCGCCCGACGCGCTGGAGAAGGCCGCGAGCCAGTACGGGCTCAACGCCGACTTCGACATCCCCGGCCTGACCACCGAGATGGGCAAGGTCGTCGCCGCGAGCGGCGCCGACGAGCAGGTCGAGGACGGCATCGGCCAGGGCACCGTGCAGGTCAGCCCGCTCGGCGAAGCGCTGATGGCCGCGACGGTCGCCGCGGGCAAGGCCGTGACCCCGAAGCTGTGGCAGGGTTCCGGCGGCACCGAGACCACGGTGAACGACGGTTACCACGCGCCGCCGGCGAGTGTGCTGGCTTCGCTGCGCACGATGATGCGCGAGGTCGTCACCGGCGGCACCGCGACCGGCCTCGCGCGGTCCGGCACCGTTTACGGCAAGACCGGCACCGCGCAGTTCGGCAGCGGCGCCGAGGCCCACGGCTGGTTCGTCGGCTACCGCGGCGACCTCGCGTTCTCGGTGTTCCTGGAGGGCAGCAACGACTCCGGTCCGGCGGTCACACTGGGCGCCAAGTTCCTGTCCGAGGCGAAATAGCGCTTCGGCGGCGGCCGAAGCGTCGCGCTCCTACGGTGGACGCATGGAAACCGTCGCGCTGGCCGAGGTGGCCGCGGTGCTCGCCGACCCGAGCCGGGCGACGATGTGCCTCGCGCTGCTGGACGGGCGCGCGTGGACGATCGGCGAACTCGCCGCGGCGGCACGGATCGCCGTGTCCACCGCGAGCGAGCACGTCACGAGGCTGCACGACGCGGGGTTCGTCGCGCGCGTGAAGCAGGGCCGCCACGCCTACGTCCGCATCGCCGACCCGCGGGTGGCCGAACTGATCGAGCACCTCGCCCAGCACGCCGAGCACCGCGAGCCGGTGGGGCTGAAGGCGTCGCTGCGGACGCAGCGGCTGAGCTTCGCGCGCAGCTGCTACGACCACCTCGCCGGCACCGTCGGTGTCGCGCTGCGCGAGGGCTTGATCGCGAACGGCATCGTGGACACCGCGGACGGGCTGACGCTGACGACGGCCGGGCGCGAGGTGCTCGAAGGGCTGGGCGTCGACGTGCCGGTGCGCGGCCGGCGGCCGCTGTTGCGCGACTGTCTGGATTGGACGGAGCGGCGCGAGCACCTCGCGGGTGCGGTGCCCGCGGCGATCCTGGCGCGGGCCGTCGACGCGGGCTGGGTCACGCGTGATCGCCAGCGCGCAGTGCACCTGCGGCCCGCCGCCGGGCGGCCGTTCGCCGCGCTCGGTGTCGATCTCGCGACGCTCGGTGCCGGACGAGTGTCCTAACACACCACTTCGTCCGGGTTGTCCGGTGGTACACGGACGAGTGACATCATCCCCCTCTCTATCCTGGAAGCCCACGGCGACCGGGAGGGGACGGACATGGACCACCTTCCGGTCGTGCTCGGCGTCGGCGGAGTCGTGCTGCTCGCGGCGGTGCTCGCCGTGCGCGTGTCGACCCGGCTCGGTCTCCCGTCGCTGCTGCTGTACCTCGGCATCGGGGTGGCACTCGGTGAATCGGGCATCGGGATCCACTTCGACAACTCGAGCCTGACGCAGTCCCTGGGGCTCGCCGCGCTCGTCATGATCCTCACCGAAGGTGGGCTCACCACGCGCTGGGCCGCCGTGAAACCCGCACTGGGTCCCGGAATCCTGCTGTCCACAGTGGGCGTGATCGTGAGCATCGTGGTCACCGGCACGGCGCTGCACTGGCTGCTCGGCCTCGATTGGCGGATCGGGCTGTTGTGGGGCGCCGTGCTCGCGTCGACCGACGCGGCGGCGGTGTTCTCGGTGCTGCGCACCGTCGTGGTGCGCCCGAAGCTCGCCGGTGCGCTGGAGCTGGAGTCCGGGCTCAACGACGCGCCCGCGTACATCGCCGTGGTCGCGCTCGCGTCGGTCGCCACATTGGACTGGACTCTGCCGCTGTTGGTCGCTTACGAACTCGCCGCCGGCCTCGTGCTCGGTTTGCTGTTCGGGTGGCTGGGCGCGATCGCGTTGCGCCGGGCGGCGCTGCCGGCCACGGGCCTGTACCCGCTCGCGACGGTGGCCGTGTGCATCCTCGCGTACTCCAGTGGCCAGCTGGCGCACGCGTCCGGCCTGATGGCCACCTACGTCGCCGGGCTGGTGCTGGGCAACTCGCGGCTGCCGCACCGCTCCGACACGCTCTCGTTCGCCGAGGGGCTCGGCTGGCTCGCGCAGATCGGGCTCTTCGTGCTGCTCGGTCTCTACGCGTCGCCGGGCCGGATCCTCGAGGCGCTCGTCCCCGGGCTCGTCGCGGCCGCGGTGGTGCTGCTGCTCGCGCGCCCGTTGTCGGTCTTGTTCTCCCTGCTGCCCTTCCGGCTGCCGTGGCGGGAGCAGACGTTCCTGTCGTGGGCGGGGTTGCGCGGCGCGGTGCCGATCGTGCTGGCGCTGATCCCGCTGTCGCAAGGCGTGCCGGGGGCGGAACGGCTGGTCGACGCGGTGTTCGTGCTGGTCATCGTGCTGACGCTGCTGCAAGGGGCCACGCTCGGCCCGTTCGCGCGGCTGCTGGGTCTCGCGAAGCCCTCCGAAGCGCACGAGATCGAGGTCGACGCCGCGCCGCTGGACGAGCTCGGCGCCGAGCTGCTGCAGGTGCGCATCCAGAAGGGTTCGAAGCTGCACGGCGTCTACGTGTCCGAGCTCCGCCTGCCCGCCGGCGCGACCGTGAGCCTCGTGGTCCGCGGCGGCACCGGGTTCACCCCGCAGAAAACGAGCCGCCTGCAGGAGGACGACCAGCTGCTCGTGGTGACCACGGCCGGGGTCCGCGAGGCGACCGAACGCCGGATCCGCGCCGTCGACCGGGCCGGGCGCCTCGCGCGCTGGCGCGGTGAGCTGGGGCGGTGACGCAGCCGGGTCACCGCAGGGCCGCGAGGACGGGTTCGAGCTCGCCCGGCGCGTGCCACAACGGCAGCCGCAGGTGGGATCGGAAACCGTCGTAGGCGGAGAACGCGGGTCCGGGCGCCAGTTTCACGCCCGCGGCGAGCGCGCGCTGCGCCAGCCGCACGGCGTCCTCGCCGGTGTCGGCCCACAGCCCGGTGCCCCCGGCCGGCCGCGTCCAGCGCCAGCGCGGGAACAGCCGGCCGAGCACGTCCACAGTGGACTCCAGGCGGTCGGTGAGGAGCGCGCGCCGGGCTGCCCGGGCGTCCGCGATCTTGCGCAGCAGCCCCGCCGCGAGCAGCTGGTCGACGACCGAGCAGCCGAGGTCGATCGCCTTGCGCGCTTCGGTGAGCCGCGTGATCGTCTGCGCGTCCGCGCGAAGCCAGCCGATGCGCAGCCCGCCCCAGAACAGCTTCGACGCGGTGCCGATGCTCACCAGCAGCTCCGGCGGCACGTGCGCGGCCAGCCCCGGCGCGGGGACCGGGCCGCGGAACACCAGGTCGGCGCTGCTGCGGTCCTCGACCGTGCGCAGCCCGGCTGCGGTCACCAGCCGGCCCAGCTCGGCCCGGGCGGCCGCGGGCATCCGCTCGCCGGTCGGGTTGTGCACCGAAGGCTGGCAGTAGAGCAGCGCGGGGGAGTGGCGCAGCGCCGCTCGCAGGTGACCGCGGTCGATTCCGTCCGCCGTCCAGCGGATGCCCCGCAGGCGGGTGCCGGCGCCCGCGAACGCCTCGAGCGCGCCCCGGTAGCTGGGTTCCTCGACCACGACGAGGTCGGCGGGCGTGACCAGCGTGTTGGCCACGAGCCACACGGCCTGCTGGGCGCCCGCGGTCACGAGCACCTGGTCCGGGGTGGTGGGCACGCCGTCGTCGGTGAGCAGCCGCGCGATCGTGGCGCGCAGCCGCGGGACGCCGGCGGGGAAGTAGCCATCGGTGCCGAGGTAGGGCTCGAGGTCGGCGGGGCCGAGCGCGGCGAGTGCGTCCGCCGTCAGGCCGGCGCCGGGGAGGGCGCCGCTGGACAGGTCGGCCGGTGCGGGCTCGGCGCCGGTGAACGACACCAGCCGGCCGCCCGCCACGCCCGGGCCACCGGGCTGGCGGCGCCGCACGCGCGAGCCCGACCCGGCCGCGGCCGTGAGCCGCCCGCCCGCGGCGAGCTGCTCGTACGCCGTGGCCACGGTGCCGCGCGCCACGCCGAGCGCCCGGGCGAGCTGCCGCTGCGCGGGCAGCACCGCGGCTTCGGGCAGCACGGCGGAGTCGACCAGCTCGGCCAGCGTGGTGGCGAGCGCGGCGGGCAGCGTCGGGCCGCAGCCGCGCCACGCGCCGAGCAGCCGTGCCAGTTCCGCCGCCGCGACCCGGTGCACGTGGACCTCCTCACCTGCCAGTTTGGACCACTTCGGCGGAAGTGGCCCATCGGCGTCGGGCCCGGCCGGGCCACCATGGCGGACATGGCCACGGTCTGCCTCGTCGGCACCCTCGACACGAAACGCGCCGAATACGACTGGCTCCGCACGCGGCTCGAAGTCGACGGCGTGCACACGCTGCTGGTCGACGCCGGGTCCTCGGGTTCCGAGGGCGCGGACGTGCCCGCCGAGGAGGTCGCGCGCGCCGCCGGGGCGGAGCTGGCTTCGCTGCGCGGTGACCGGGGCCGGGCCGTGGAGACGATGGCGCGCGGTGCGGCCGTGGTCGTGCGGCGGCTGTTCGACGAGGGACGGGTCGACGGGGTGCTCGCGGTCGGCGGGTCCGGCGGTTCGTCGATCGCCGCGGCGGTGATGCGGGAGCTGCCGGTGGGCGTGCCGAAGCTGCTCGTGTCGACCATGGCGTCCGGCGACGTGCGCCCGTACGTCGGCGAAACCGACGTGACGCTGATGTACTCCGTGGTCGACATCGCGGGTCTGAACGCCGTGTCGGAGACCGTGCTCGGCAACGCGGCGGCCGCGATCGCCGCCATGGCGCGCCGGCGCGACGAAGGCGTTCCGGCGCCGGAGCGGCCGGTGGTCGCGGTGACGATGTTCGGCGTCACCACGCCGGCGGCCGACGAAGCCCGGGCCGAGCTGGCCAGGCTGGACTACGAGGTGCTCGTGTTCCACGCGACCGGCTCCGGCGGGCGGGCCATGGAGAAGCTCGTGACCGACGGCCTGGTCGCCGGCGTGCTCGACCTGACCACCACGGAGCTGGCCGACGAGCTCGTCGGCGGCGTCCTGTCCGCGGGCCCGCACCGACTGGAGGCAGCGGGCCGCGTGGGAGTGCCGCAGGTGGTCAGCGTGGGCGCGCTCGACATGGTCAACTTCGGGCCGGCCGCCACCGTGCCGGAGCGGTTCGCCGAGCGGAACCTGCTGGTGCACAATCCGACTGTCACGCTCATGCGCACGACGCCCGAGGAAACCGCGGAGCTGGGCACGCTGCTCGGGCGCAAACTCCGGACCGCACGAGGACCCGTGTCGGTGCTCCTGCCGCTCGGCGGGGTGTCCGCAGTGGACGTTCCCGGCGGGCCGTTCCACGACCCGGCCGCCGACGAGGCGCTGTTCACCACCCTGACCGGAGAGCTCGCCGGGTCCGCGGTTTCCGTGCAGCGGCGCGAAGAAGCCATCAACGACCCCGGGTTCGGCGCGGCCGCGGCGCGCGAGCTGCACCGGCTCATCGGCGAGAGGAAGTCCTGACGTGGACCGCACGGAGGCGCTGGCCCGGCTCACCGCCGCGGTGACCGGGGGACGGCCGGTGATCGGCGGCGGCGCGGGCACCGGCCTGTCCGCCAAGGCGGCCGAGGCCGGTGGGATCGACCTGCTGATCATCTACAACTCCGGCCGCTACCGCATGGCCGGGCGCGGTTCGCTCGCCGGGCTGCTGGCCTACGGCGACGCCAACGGCATCGTGGTCGACATGGCGCGCGAGGTGCTCCCCGTCGTGCGGGACACGCCGGTGCTGGCCGGCGTCAACGGCACCGATCCGTTCCGGCTCATGGGCCCGTTCCTCGACGAGCTGAAGCGCCTGGGGTTCGCCGGCGTGCAGAACTTCCCGACGGTGGGCCTGATCGACGGCGTCTTCCGGCAGAACCTCGAGGAAACCGGCATGGGCTACGGCCTGGAGGTCGACCTCGTCGCGCTCGCCCGCGAACGCGACCTGCTGACCGCGCCCTACGTCTTCGACCCGGGGCAGGCCGAGGACATGACCCGCGCGGGCGCCGACGTGCTCGTGCCGCACCTCGGGCTCACCACGAGCGGCACGATCGGCGCGCGCACCGCCGTGACGCTCGACGAAGCCGCCGCGCGGGTGCAGGAGATGCACGACGCCGCCAAGCGGGTGAATCCCGACGTGCTCGTGCTGTGCCACGGCGGCCCGATCGCCGAACCCGCCGACGCCCAGTACGTGCTCGACCACACCGAAGGAGTGGTCGGTTTCTTCGGCGCTTCCTCGATCGAGCGGCTCCCGACGGAGCGCGCGATCCGCGAGCAGACGGAGGCGTTCCGCGCGCTGCGGCGGTGATCGTCTCCGTGTGAGCGCCGTCTCAGCTCACGGGACACCTCTGGCGTCCCGCGGCTTCGTTCGGTTACCTTCTGAGTCAGGTCATGAGTGCCAGCGTTCAGCCCCGGCTTGCTGGCCGGCAACCCTCCTACCGCGGTGGGGTGCCCCGGGTGAGGACCAGGCCGGTCGCGGAGCGCGACGGGCAAGCGCGGGCCCCTCGCCGGGGGTCCCCCGGAACGCCGAGGAGGCACCGTCATGACTCTCGCCCTCGATCGCACCGCTGAAACCACCGAAACCCTTGGTGCGCAAGGGATCCCCGCCGTCGCCGGTGTCACGGTGCGGGTGCCGCTGGTGACCGGGGACGAGATCGGGTACGCCAACCTCGACCACGCGGCGAGCGCGCCGTGTCTCGACGCGGTCCGCACGGCCGTCGACGAATTCCTGCCGTGGTACGCCAGCGTGCACCGCGGCGCGGGCTTCGCTTCGCAGGTCTCGACGCGGCTTTACGAGCGCACGCGCGACATCCTGCGCCGGTTCGTCGACGCTCGCGGCACCGACACCGTCGTGTTCACCCGCAACACCACGGATTCCTTCAACCTGCTGGCGCGTTCGTTGCCGCGCAAGACTTCCGTCGTCGTCTTCGACACCGAGCACCACGCCGCGCTCCTGCCGTGGCGCGGCCCGAACGTGCGCCGCGTGAGCCTGCCGCGCACGCGCCTGGCCGCGGTGTCCGTTGTGGACGAAGCGCTCGCGGCGTCCCCGGAGGGCCCGCGCCTCGTGGTCGTGGCCGGAGCGTCCAACGTGACCGGTGAGCTGCTGCCGGTGGCCGAGATCGCCGCCGTGGCCCGCAAGCACGGCGCGCGCGTGGCGCTCGACGCGGCGCAGCTCGCGCCGCACCGCCGGATTTCCCTGCGGGAGCTGGACGTGGACTACGTCGCGCTCTCGGGCCACAAGCTGTACGCGCCCTTCGGCGCCGGCGCGCTGATCGGCCGCGGCGACTGGCTGCGCGCGGCCGAGCCGTACCTCGCCGGCGGCGGTGCGACGAAGCTCGTGACCGAAGACGCCGTCGTGTGGAACACCGGCGCGGAGCGGCACGAGGCCGGTTCGCCCAACACCGTTGGTGTGTACGCGCTCGGCGTCGCGTGCGAGCAGCTGGCGGCGAACTGGGCCGCGGTCGGCGAGCACGAGGCGGCGCTGCTGGAGCGGCTGCTCAAGGGCCTCGCCGGCATTCCCGGCTGCGCCGAGCTGCGCCTGTTCGACGCGCCGGTGGATCGCGTGGGCACAGTGAGCTTCGTCGTCGACGGGTTCGAGCCGGGCTGGCTCGCCGCGGTGCTCTCGGCCGAGTACGGCATCGGCGTGCGCGACGGCGCGTTCTGCGCCCACGTCGCGACCAAGCGCCTCATCGGCACGACCGGCCGCGAGGGGCAGCAGGCGGTGCGCGTGAGCCTCGGCCTCGGCAGCACCGAGGAGCACGTCGACCGGCTCGTGCTCGCGCTGCGCCAGCTCGTCGCGCGCGGCCCGCGCTGGGAGTACGCCAAGGTCGACGGCCGGTGGGCGCCGGTCGGCGACCCGCGTGAGCTGCCGCCCTTCTGCGCCTGAGTCCGCACTGGTCGGACGGCTCGCGGCGCCCGTGAAGTGCGTGAACGGGCGTCGGGGGGAGTGCCGGTCACGCGGGCGTGGACAATGGAGCCGTGAGCACCGAGCCCTCCTCGTCCGAACCCGGCCTGTCCGAGGCCGCCGCCCGGCCCGCCGAAGCACCCGAACCGGCGGGCGGCGGTGCCGCGACCCCGGCCGAAACCCCGCTCGACCAGGTGGGCGAGCCGGCGCCGCTGCTGCCGAAGCGCCGGGTCGGGCTCGTGTTCGCGGTCGCGGTCGTGATCTGGGTGATCGACCTCGTGTCGAAGAACCTCGTGGCGGCCAACCTCGAGGGCAAGGAGCCGGTGCGTATCCTCGGCGGGCTCATCTACCTGCAAGTGATCCGCAACCCCGGCGCCGCGTTCTCCATGGCGACCGGCATGACGTGGGTGCTCGCGCTGATCGCGGCGGCCGTGGTGGTCGCCATCGTGTGGCTCGCACGCCGTCTGCGGTCCGTCGGCTGGGCGATCGGCCTGGGCCTCGTGCTCGCGGGCGCGCTCGGCAACCTCACCGACCGCATCTTCCGCGCGCCCGGCCCGCTGCGCGGCCACGTCATCGACTTCATCTCCGCCTTCGCGCCCAACGGCGAGGGCTTCGCGATCTTCAACATCGCCGACTCCGCGATCTGCGTCGGCGGTGCGCTCATCGTCCTGCTCTCCCTGCTGGGCAAGGACTACGACGGCACCACGACCCGGAGCAAGAAGAAGGCCGGGGAAGCTGCGTGAGCGCCCGGATGCTGCCCGTCCCGGACGGGCTCGACGGCATGCGCGTGGACGCCGGGCTGGCCAAGCTGCTGGGCCTCTCGCGCACCGCGGTGGCGGAGCTCGCCGAGTCCGGTGACGTGCTGCTCGACGGCAGGCCCGCGGGCAAGTCCGACCGCCTGGCCGCCGGCGGCCTGCTCGAGGTGACGCTGCCCGATCCGGCGGCGCCGGTGCAGGTCGTGGCCGAGCCGGTGGAGGGCATGAAGATCCTCCACGACGACGACGACATCGTCGTGATCTCGAAGCCGGTGGGCGTCGCCGTGCACCCGAGCCCGGGCTGGACCGGCCCGACGGTCGTCGGCGGGCTCGCGGCGGCGGGCCTGCGGATCGCGACGTCCGGCGCGGCCGAGCGCCAGGGCGTGGTGCACCGCCTCGACGCCGGCACCACGGGCGTCATGGTCGTGGCCAAGAGCGAGCACGCGTACACGGTGCTCAAGCGGGCGTTCAAGGAGCGCACCGTCGACAAGGGTTACCACGCCGTGGTCCAGGGCCACCCGGACCCGATGCGCGGCACCATCGACGCCCCGATCGACCGCCACCCGCGCCACGACTACAAGTTCGCAGTGGTCGCCGGCGGGCGGCCGAGCGTGACGCACTACGAGGTGGTGGAGGCGTTCCGGGCGGCGTCGCTGGCCCACGTGAAGCTCGAGACCGGCCGCACGCACCAGATCCGCGTGCACTTCTCCGCGCTGCGGCACCCGTGCGTCGGCGACCTGACCTACGGCGCCGACCCCGTGCTGGCCCGCCACCTCGGCCTCTCCCGGCAGTGGTTGCACGCCCGCACGCTCGGCTTCGCGCACCCGGCCGACGGCCGCTGGGTCGAGTTCGAAGCCGAATACCCCGACGACCTGGCCCACGCGCTCGAGGTCCTGCGCGAGGAGAGCTACTAGCCCTCGACCGTCCTAGCCCCAGAAGGAGAGGAGACCGTCGGCGGCTTTGGCCGGCTGGTCGATCATCCACCAGTGCCCGTGTCCGGCCAGGGTGAGTGTCGGCAGGCCCAGCCGATGGGCCATCTCCCTCGAGAGAGCCGGGTCGACGAACGCATCGGCGGTCGCGTCGAAGATCAGGCCGGACGGCTGCTCGGCGACGAGATCCTCGCCGGCGCCGGGGTCTGGAGGTCCTGCGCGGCGGGGTGCCACCGGTAGTCGGGATGGATCAGGCCGGCGCATGCTCTGGAGCTTGCCGACCAGCCAGTCGCGGTAATTCGTCATGGTGCCCCCGAACCCGTCGGGGATCGGCGACCCGAAACCGGGCGGCGACAGTAGTACGACGTCGCGCACACCCCGCTGCTCGAGTTCGGGGACGAAGTCACGCCAGATCACCGACGTTTCCGGGTTGCCGTGGACGAGCACCGTGGTCATGGCGGCTCCTGATGGGGAAGGACAAACGGTGCGCGCTTCCCAGCAGACACGCGGTTGATCAAGGACACCATGAACAGGGTGAAAGTGGCCAGAAGCGGAGATTTTCTGTCCAGAAGGACGGGTTTCCCGCTAGCCCTCGACCGTCCAGGTCAGCGACCGCTCGTCCGGTTCGGGCCGCGGGCTCCAGCGCACCGCGACGACGCGGATCGCCTCCGGGATGACGTACACGGTGTGGCCGCCGAGCGTCTCGCCCGGCCGCACGCCGATCTTGTGCGGCGGGCGGGAGGTCAGCGACACGGGGGCCTTGGTGACGGTCGTGCCGTCGGCCGTGACGAGTTCCAGGTAGTTGTCGGGCAGGGACGCGAACGGGATCGCGCCGCGGTTGGTGATCTCGGTGTGCACGACGACGGCCCGCTCGCCTGCTTCGAGCCGGTAGCCGGCGGCGCCGAAGAGGAAATCGGCCGGGTCCTGCACCTCGAGCAGCTGGATGGTGAGCTGCTCGCCCTCGAGTCCGTGCGTCGGGAGTGGCTCGCCGATGCGGCCGTGCTTGCCCTCGGCGGGGCCGCCGCGAGGCGGCTCGTCGCCGCGGGCCCAGGACGCGGTCTGCGGCACGCCCCACGTGCTGAGTACCGGGTCCGGCGCCGGACCGGGCGGCGGTGCGAAGTGGCCGGACGGCACGCCATACGGACCCGAGGGAACTCCGTAGGGTCCCGAAGGCACGCCGCGCACCGGTCCGGACGGTCCACCGTGGACGGACGGCATCGGCTTCCCGGCGGGCACGGGCTGCCCAGCCGGCCCCGTGGGCGGTCCGGACGGCACCCCCGGCTGGGCCGGTGGCCCGGGCCTGGCCGGCATCCCTTGCTGTGCCTGGGGCATCGGCCCGCTCGGCGGCGGCGCGGCCGGAAACCCTTGCCCCGTCGGCACCCCGGGCTGCGGTGGCGCACCGGGCCGCCCACCCGGCCCCACGACCGGCAGTCCGCCCGAAGGCGGCGCCTGCTGCCACGACGCCGGCGCGCCCGCGATCGCCGCGCGCAGCCCCGCCGGGTCGCTCTCGACGCCGACCAGCAGCGGCAACCCGCTGCCGGACAACGAGACCAGCCGGTACGCCACCTCGCGCGGATCCATGCCCACCTTCGCCGCGAGGTCGTGCACGGCCGTCGTCCCCGCCTCGGCGAGGGCGGCGAGCAGGCGAACATCCACGGGATCGGTCACGGCCACCCGCTGAACGCTACCGTCCGAGCCCGCCCTGGCGCGCCGGCCCGGCGCTCGCGTCGCCCGGTCCGGTGGGTGGCGCCCGGGCCCCGCGTGGGTGAGTTCCCGCGGAACCGGGGGAGCGCCCGTGGCGCCCCGTGGCCGGACCGGTTCGATCCGGCCGTTCACCACGTGTGAACGGGACGCTCGTGCCGGAACGACACCCGGAGCCCCCGGTCTCCATTAGGGTCGGCAGCGCACGGCACCACGAACCCCCGGGAGTCCGCACCCATGACCGTCGTCACCGATCTGGCCGACGAGCTCGTCGACGAGCTGTTCGGCTTCGAGCCGCTCTCCGCCGCGATCCTGGGCATCAAGCCCGACGCGCCGGGCCTCGGCGACCCGAGCGCCGCCGCCGAAGCCGCCTACCGCGGGCGGCTCGCGGGGCTGCTGGAGCGGGCGCGGGCGGTCCCGGTGGACGACCTGGACGCGACCGACCGCGTCACGCGCGAGGTCGTGATCAACTCGATCGAGGGCAAGCTCGACTTCATCGACACCCGGTTCGCGGAGTTCACCGTGACCGACCTGTTCGTCGCGCCCGCGGCCGGGCTGCTGTCCGCCCTGCCGATGGTCCCCGTGCTGCCCGCCACCGCCGACGTGCACCTCGGCCGGCTCGCCGCGATCCCGGACTACCTGCGGGCCGTCGCGCTGCGGCACCGCGAGGGCATCGAGGCCGGGCTGGTGCCGGTCGAACGGCTGGTGAAGGGCGCGATCGCGCACCTGGACCGCTACCTCGCGGAGCCGGCGGGCGACCCGCTGCTGCGCCAGCCCGCGCCGGACGACGCGTTCGCAGCCCGGCGCGAGGAGCTGCTGCGCGACGTCGTGCGCCCGGGTTTCAAGGAGTACCGCGACTTCCTCGAGGCCGAGATCCTCCCGCACGGCCGGCCCGACGACCGCGCCGGCGTCTCGTGGCTGCCCGGCGGCGACGAGATCTACGCACGCCTGGCGCGCATGCACACGACTACACCGCGCACACCGCAGGAGCTGCACGACACGGGTCTGGAGGTGATCGCGGGCCAGGCCGAGCAGTACCGGGCGCTGGGCGAGCGCGTGTTCGGCACGCGCGAGCTGCCGGAGATCTTCGAGCGGTTGCGCACCGACCCGAAGCTGCGCTGGACGAGCGCCGAGGAGCTGCTGGACACGGCGCGCTCGGCCATCGAGCGCGCGGCCGCCGAGTCGCCGAAGTGGTTCGGGCACATCCCGGAACAGCCGTGGACCGTCGAGGCCGTGCCGGAGGACTCCGCGCCCGGCGCGCCGCCCGCGTACTTCATGCCGCCGGCGGCCGACGGGTCCCGCCCGGGCACGTACTTCGCCAACACCTACGAGGCCACCGAGCGCTTCCGGCACACGGCCGAGGCCACCGCGTTCCACGAGGCCATCCCGGGCCACCACTTCCAGCTGAGCACGGCGCTCGGGCTCACGGAGCTGCCGCTGCTGCGCCGGCTCGGCGACTTCAACGCCTACGTCGAGGGCTGGGGCCTCTACACCGAGCGACTCGCCGACGAGATGGGCCTCTACTCCGACGACGTGTCGCTGCTCGGCATGCTCACGCTGGAGTCGATGCGCGCCGGGCGGCTCGTGGTCGACACCGGGCTGCACGCGCTGGGCTGGACGCGCCAGCAGGCGATCGACTACCTCGTCGAGAACACGCCGATGGGCCGGCTGGAGATCGAGTCCGAGGTCGACCGCTATCTCGGCTACCCGGGCCAGGCGCTGGCGTACATGGTGGGGCGCCTGGAGATCCAGCAGATCCGCCGCGCTGCGGAGGCGCGCCTAGGCAGCCGCTTCGACGTCCGGGCGTTCCACGACGTGGTGCTCTCCGGCGGTGCGCTGCCGCTGTCGGTGCTCGACTCCGTGGTCGGCGCCTGGGTCGCGAGCCACGGCGACACCGTCGCGGGCCTGGCCGAGGACCTGCTCGAGCTCGAGTTCGAACGCGAGCCGATCGAGCGCACGATGTACGGCCTGCCGGGCGATCACGGTGTGCTCGCCGATCCGAGTCTCGCCGCGACCGAGCGCTTCCGCGCGCGCTTCACCGACCTCGCGGACCGCGCTGAAGCGATCGACCGCGGCGGGCTCTCGGCCACCGACGCCGTGACCCGCGACGTGGTGATCGCCCGCGCCCGCGGCGTGGTCGACACGCTCGACTCGCGGCTGGCCGGCTTCGCGGTGAGCGACGGCTTCAGCTCGCCCGCGCTGTACCTGATCACGAACCTGTCGGCGCTGGTGCCGGAGGACGAGGAGCGGGCCCGCGGCTACCTCAGCCGGCTGGCAGCGATCGGCGGGTACCTCGACGCCGTGATCGAGGCCCAGCGCGCCACGGTGGCCGACGGGTTCGCGCCGCCCGACTTCCTGGTTCGCGTCGGCATCGGGTACGTCGAGCGCTACCTCGCCGCGGAGGACGCCGATCCGCTGCGGGTCACGCCTTCCGTCGAGGTGGCCGGGTTCGCCGACGAGCGCGACCGGCTGCTGGCCGAGGTCGTCCGGCCGGCGTTCGGGCGCTACCGCGGGTTCCTGGCCGACGAGGTGCTGCCGGTCGCCAAGCCGGAGTCGGAGCCGGGCATCGGGCACCTGCCGGGCGGGCAGGAGAAGTACCAGGGCCTGATCCGCGCGGAGACGACCACCGACCGCACCGCGCAGGACCTGCACGACACGGGCCTCGCCATCGCCGAGCAGCTCGCGGCGGAGTACCGCGAACTGGGCGAGAAGGTGTTCGGCACCGGGGACCTGGCGGAGATCTTCGAGCACCTGCGCTCCGACCCGGCGCTGCGCTGGCGCGACGGTGAGGAACTGCTCGCGGGTGCGCGCTCGGCGATCGAGCGGGCGGAAGCCGTGGCGCCCCAGTGGTTCTCGCGCGTCCCGGCGGCGAAGTGCGTGGTGGCGCCCGTGCCGGCGGCCGACGCGGCGAGCGGCACGATCGCCTACTACCTGCCGGCGGCGCTGGACGGTTCGCGGCCGGGCACGTACTACGCCAACACCCACGAAGCGAGTTCGCGGCCGCGCTTCACCAGCGAGGGGATCGCGTTCCACGAAGCAGTGCCCGGGCACCACTTCCAGCTGTCGTTCGCGCAGGAGCTCACGGAGCTGCCGCTGCTGCGCCGGCTGGTGCCGTTCAACGCCTACATCGAGGGCTGGGGCCTCTACTCCGAGCGGCTGGCCGACGAAATGGGCCTGTACTCCGACGACGTCACGCGCCTGGGCATGCTGACGCAGGACTCGATGCGCGCCGCCCGGCTCGTGGTCGACACCGGGCTGCACGCGCTGGGCTGGAGCCGGCAGCAGGCCGTGGACTACGTCGTGGCCAACACGCCGATGGCGCGGATCGAGATCGAGGCGGAGATCGACCGCTACGTCGCGAACCCGGGCCAGGCGCTCGGTTACATGGTGGGGCGCCTGGAGATCCAGCGCGTGCGCGCCGCGGCCGAGAACGCGCTGGGCGAGGCCTTCGACATCCGCGAGTTCCACGACGTCGTACTGGGCAACGGAAACCTGCCTTTGTCCACAGTGGATACTCTGGTGACGGAGTGGGTCGCGCGCAAGCGGGAGGGCGCGCGGTGACCTGGCTCGACCTGCCCGAGGGCACGGGGTTCGGCCTGGCCAACCTGCCCTTCGGCGTGTTCTCCCGCGGCGGTGCGCCCGAACGCCGCGCCGGGGTCGCGGTGGGCGAGCACGTGCTCGACCTGTCCGCGGCCGCGGAGCAAGCCGCGGCGCCGTTCGCGCAGCTGCTCACCGCGGGAGTGCTGAACCCGCTGCTGGCGGCCGGTCCGGCGACGTGGCACGACGTGCGCGAGCAGGTGCACGAGTGGCTCACCGAGGAGCGCTACGCCGACCAGGTGCGCCCGCACCTGGTGCCGCTCGCGGAGATCACGAACCACCTGCCGATCGAGGTCGCGGACTACGTCGACTTCTACTCGAGCGAGCAGCACGCGATCAACGCCGGCAAGATCCTGCGCGGGCCCGACGACGAGCTGGCACCGAACTGGAAGCACCTCCCGATCGGCTACCACGGGCGGGCCGGCACCGTCGTGGTGTCGGGCACGCCGATCGTGCGCCCGGCCGGGCAGCGGAAACCGCGCTCGGCCGCTGAACCGTCGTTCGGGCCGTCGCAGCGGCTCGACGTCGAGGCGGAGGTCGGGTTCGTGGTCGGCACGCCCTCGACCCTGGGCACCCCGGTGCCGGTCGAGGACTTCGCGAAACACGTGTTCGGCGTGTGCCTGGTCAACGACTGGTCCGCGCGCGACATCCAGGGCTGGGAGGCGCAGCCACTGGGGCCGTTCCTCGCGAAATCGTTCGCCACGTCGATGGCGCCGTGGATCGTGCCGCTGGCGGCGCTGGACCACGCGCGGGTGCCCCAGCCGGTGCAGGACCCCGAGCCGTTCGAGTACCTGCGCACCACCGAGCCGTGGGGGCTGGACCTCGCGCTGGAGATCCGCGTCAACGGCCACCTGGTGTCGAGCCCGCCGTTCGCGACGCACTACTGGACCGCGCCGCAGCAGCTCGCGCACCTGACCGTCAACGGCGCCAGCCTGCGCACGGGCGACCTGTTCGCGTCGGGCACGGTGACCGGGCCGGAGAAGAACCAGCGCGGGTCGCTGCTGGAGCTGAGCTGGGGCGGGCGCGAGCCGTTCGCGCTGGGTGCCGGCGAGACGCGGACGTTCCTCGAGGACGGCGACGAGGTCGTGATCAGCGCGACCGCACCCGGCCCCGCGGGCAGCCGGATCGGGTTCGGCGAGGTGCGCGGGCGCGTGGTGCCCCGGTAGGGTAAGCGAACGCTTAGCCGGGTGCCGGGACGCTGTGGTCCCGGGCTGCAGATCGAGGGAGCACGATGAGGATCGGGACGGGCATCAACTACTCGGGCGGGTTCGCCGACAGCGTCGCGGACATCGTGGAGCTGGAGAAGGTGGGGCTCGACATCGCGTTCGTCCCGGAGGCCTACAGCTTCGACGCGGTGAGCCAGCTGGGCTACCTGGCGGCGAAGACCGAGCGCGTGCAGCTGGCGTCGGGCATCTTCCAGATCTACACGCGCACACCGAGCTTGACCGCGATGACCGCGGCGGGGCTGGACTTCGTGTCCGACGGGCGGTTCACGCTGGGCCTGGGCGCGTCGGGACCCCAGGTGATCGAGGGCTTCCACGGCGTGAAGTACGACGCGCCGCTGGCCCGCACGCGCGAGATCATCGAGATCTGCCGCCAGGTCTGGCGCCGCGAACGCCTGGTGCACGAGGGCAAGCACTACCCGATCCCGTTGCCGGCGGACCAGGGCACGGGCCTGGGCAAGCCGCTCAAGCTGATCAACCACCCGGTGCGCGAACGGATCCCGATCCTGCTCGCGGCGCTGGGCCCGAAGAACGTCGCGCTGACGGCGGAGCTCGCCGAGGGCTGGGAGCCGATCTTCTTCCACCCGGAGAAGGCGGCCGACGTGTGGGGCGAGGCGCTGGCCGAGGGCAAGGCGAAGCGCGACCCGGCGCTGGGTGAGCTGGACGTGTTCGCGGGCCCGGCGCTCGCGATCGGTGACGACGTGGAACCGCTGCTCGACCACCTGCGCCCGCACCTCGCCCTGTACATCGGCGGCATGGGCGCGCGTGGGAAGAACTTCTACAACACGCTCGCCGCGCGCTACGGCTTCGAGGCCGAGGCGAAGGAGATCCAGGACCTCTACCTCGACGGCAAGAAGGACGAAGCCGCGGCGGCGGTGCCGGTGGAGCTGCTGCGGGCGATTTCGCTGGTCGGGCCCGAAGCCCACGTCGCCGAGCGGGTGGCCGCGTTCAAGGAAGCGGGGGTGACCACGGTGGTCGTCAGCCCGCTGCAGCCCGGGCGCGAAGCCCGGGTCCAGGCGGTCGCGAAATTGAAGGAAATCATCGGCTGACCTGCGCTTGACGCGCCGACGGGCAGGACGAACCGGGCTCGTTCAGGCCCTCGGTTTATCATGTTGTGATTACGGGTGTGAAAAAGTCGCACCTCGGGATCGGTGCTGTGGTGGGAAAACCGTAAATCCCGCCCTGGTGGGTCGCACCAGGTGTAGGAACGGTGGTCCGGGGGAACACGACGGCGAAGCGAAAGCGAGGTAGGCCTGACCGTGCGCAGATTTTCGGGGCCGGCAGCGGGTGTGCTGGACGTGGGCTCGTTCAGCGCTCGGCTCGTGGTGCTCGAACCCGGCGGCACGCCGATCGAGCCCGCGCTGACCCACCAGACCCGGCTCCGGCTCGACCGCGAACTCGACGACGAGGGTGTGCTGAGCGACCGCGGGATCGCCGCGATCTCGGCGGCGGTCGCCGAGGGCATGGCCGTGGCGAAGGACCACGGCGTCCCCAACGTCTTCCCCCTCGCGACGTCCTCGATCCGCGACGCGGCGAACGCGGCCGACGTGGTGCGAAAAGTCTGCCGCGACACGGGTGTTGACCTGCAGTTCCTCTCCGGCCGGCGCGAAGCCGAGCTGACGTACGTGGGCGCCCGCCGTTGGTACGGCGGGTCCGTCGGCCCGCTGCTGGTCCTCGACATCGGCGGCGGCACCGTCGAGCTGTCGGCCGGGCGCGGTTCGCAAGCCGAGTTCGCGCGTTCGCTGCCGCTCGGTGCCCGCTCGGTCACGCGCGACTGGCTGCCCGCCGATCCGCCGGTGCGGTCGAAGAAGGTGCGCGCCCTGCGCGACCACGTGCTCGAAGAGGTGACCGGCGCGCTCGGTGACGTGGCGGACGAGATCGCCGACCACCGCGTGGCCGGCTGCTCGAAGGTGCTGCGCCAGCTGGCGCGCCTCGCCGGCGACCGCCCGGGCCGGGGCCGTGAGCTGCACCTGGACGACCTGCGCGTGTGGATTCCGCGCCTGGCCGCCATGCCGACGGCGAAGCGCGCGGAGCTGCCGGGGATCTCGCGTCAGCGCGCCCAGCAGGCGCTCGGCGGCGCCGTGGTGGCCGAAGCCCTGCTGACCATCACGGGCGGCACGATGGCGATCTGCCCGTGGTCGACCCGCGACGGCCTGTTGCTGAGCATGCTCGACGCGCTCGCCCTCGACGCCCCGGCCGGCGCCGGTTCGCGTCCGGCCGCGTGACACTCCTGGTGCGGTGGCAGGCGGAAGGGGTATTCCGGACTCATGACACGTGAGTTCTTCCCGCGCGACGACCACCCCGACGACGAAGACGACCTCGCCGGCCTGCCCGACCCGCAGAAGCTGCGCTCCGAGGTCGCGACCGCACCGGGGCCCGACCTGACGCCGAGCCACACGAAGGACGTCGACGCGCCGCCGGGCACCGAGGACGCCGCGGACCCCGCGGACGGCTGACCGGCGCGGCGCCGGTCAGCCGCACCGGGTCACTCCTGCGGCGTCACGAACTCCCGCACGCGCGAGGAATCGCGGCGCTGCGGGGCGCGGCCGTGGGGCTGCACCGGCGGTTCGCCCGCGTCGATGTCCGGGATGGGAAGCGTCACGGGCTCTTTCGTGACCGTGAAGCGCTCGCCGTGGTGGACGAGTTGCAGCGGTGCGCCCTCGAGCACGTGGTAGGTGGCCTCGCCGTGGCGGACGGCGACCTGGAACCGCGTGCCGCGGAACGCCAGGCGGAACGTGATGCCGCCGAGCTGCCGGGGCAGCCGCGGGGCGAAGGACAACTGGCTGCTGTGGTCGCGCAGGCCGCCGAACCCGGCGACGGTGCCCTGCCAGGCGCCGGCGAGCGAGGCCATGTGCAGGCCGTTGCGGACGTTGTTGTGCACGTCGTGCAGGTCCGTCATCGCGGCTTCGGCCAGGTAGTCGTAGGCGAGGTCCAGGTGCCCGACCTCCGCCGCGATCACGGCCTGCGTGCCGGCCGAGAGCGACGAGTCGCGCACCGTCCGGGCCTCGTAGTAGGCGAAGTCGCGGGCCTTCTCCTCGGGGCTGAACGAGTCGCCGCACAGGTGCAGGGCCAGCACGAGGTCCGCCTGCTTCACGACCTGCTTGCGGTACAGGTCGAAGTACGGGTAGTTCAGCAGCAGCGGGTAGAACGCGGGATCGGTGCCCTTGTAGTCCCACTCGTCGTGCTCGAGGAAACCCTCCGACTGCGGGTGCACGCCGAGTTCCTGGTTGTAGGGCAGGAACATCGCGTCGGCCGCCGCGCGCCAGCTGTCGAGCTCGGCGACGTCGACCTCCAGCCGCTGGATCACGTCCGGGAACTTCTCGCACACCTGCGCCGCGGCGAGCAGGTTCCGCCGCGCCATCAGGTTGGTGTAGACGTTGTTGTCCGCCACCGCCGAGTATTCGTCCGGACCGGTCACCCCGTCGATGCGGAAGTGCCCGTGGCGGTCGAAGTGCCCGAGCGAAGCCCACAACCGCGCCGTTTCCACCAGCAGGTCGGCGCCGCAGCCGCCTTCGAACTCGTCGTCGCCGGTCGCGTTGACGTAGCGCAGCACGGCGTCGGAGATGTCGGCGCTCACGTGGAACGCCGCCGTGCCCGCCGGCCAGTAGGCCGAGCACTCGGCGCCGGTGATGGACCGCCACGGGAACGCCGCGCCGCGCAGGCCCAGCTGCTTCGCGCGTTCCTTGGCCTTGTCCATTGTGGAGTGCCGCCAGCTCAGCGCATCCCTTGCGGCACCGGGGATCGTGTACGTGAGCACCGGCAGCACGAAGGTTTCCGTGTCCCAGAAGGCGTGCCCGTCGTACCCGGGGCCGGTGAGGCCCTTGCCGGCGATCGCGCGCTGCTCGCCGCGGGCACCGGCCTGCAGCAGGTGGAACAGCGCGAACCGCACGGCCTGCTGCAGTTCGGGGTCGCCGTCGATCTCGATGTCCGAAGTGGCCCAGAAGTCGTCGAGGTACTGGCGCTGCTCGGCGATCAGGCCCTTCCAGCCCGTCTGGCGCGCGCCGGCCAGCGCCGCCTCGACCTGCGCGCGCAGCGCGGGCACGGACCGCTGGGCGGACCAGCCGTAGGCGAGGAACTTCGTGATCCGCAGCCGGCCGCCCTTCGGCACGTCGACCGCGACGGTCAGGCGCGCGAGGTCGTCCTCGGAGTGGATGCGGGTGCGGATGCCGTCGTCGACCTCGATCTTGTGGTCCATCGCGGCGGCCATGCGCAGGCCCGAGTTGCGGGTCTGGTGCACCAGCACGGCCTGGTAGTTGGCCGCCCGGTGGAACTGCGACACCAGCGGCGTGTCGAGCGCCGCGGCGACCCGCGGGTCACGCGTGTCGGACTCGATCGGCTCGTTGGCCAGCAGGTCGGACTGGACCACGAGCTGCAGGTCCTCGTCGAGCGGCTCGACCTCGTAGCGGATCGCCGCGATGGCGCGCTGGGTGAACGACACGAGCCGTTCGGTCTTCACGCGCACGCGGCGGCCGGTGGGGGAGGACCATTCGGTGGAGCGGCGCAGGGTGCCGCTGCGGAAGTCGAGCACGCGGTCGTGCTCGTTGGCGGTGCCGTAGCGCATGTCGAGCGGTTCGTCCTCGACGAGCAGGCGCAGCACCTTGCCGTCGGTCACGTTGACGACCGTCTGCCCCTCCTCGGGGTAGCCGTAGCCGCCTTCGGCGTAGGGCAGTTCGTGCTGCTCGTAGAAGCCGTTGAGGTACGTGCCGGGCAGCCCGCGAGGTTCGGCCTCCTCGAGCGTGCCGCGGAGTCCGATGTGGCCGTTGGACAGCGCGAACGCCGACTCCGTGCGCTGCAGCGCGTCGACGTCGAGGCCGCGCCACCGCAGCTCCCACGGCGAGCACTCGTAGCCGAAACCCGTCTCGGTCATTCCTTCTCCAGCAGTTCGGCGAGGTCGTCGACCACGACGTCGGCGCCGTGAGCTCGCAGTTCGTCGGCCTGGTCGGCGCGGTTGACACCCACCACGTACCCGAAGTTCCCGGCGTGCCCGGCCTGCACGCCGGACAACGCGTCCTCGAACACGGCCGCGTGCGCCGGGTCGACGGCGAGCGCCTTCGCGCCCGCCAGGAACGAGTCGGGTGCGGGCTTGCCGTTGAGGTGGTCGCGGCGGATCACGATCCCGTCGACGCGCGCCTCGACGAACTTCGTGAGGTCCGCCGCGGCGAGGACCTTGGCGCCGTTGGCCGAAGACGTGACCACGGCGATGCGCAGCCCGGCCGCCTTCGCCGCTTCGAGGTAGCGCACGGAGCCGGGGTAGGGGTTCACGCCGCGTTCGTCGATGATCTTGAGGACCAGTTCGTTCTTGCGGTTGCCGATGCCGTTGACGGTGGGCTCGGCCACCCCGTCGTCCGGCTTTCCTTCCGGCAGCTGAATTTCGCGGGAGCGGAGGAATTCACGCACGCCGTCGGCGCGCGGGCGGCCGTCCACGTAGGCCGCGTAGTCGTGGTCGGTGAACTCGCGGAACGATTCGCCGTCCCGGCTGCGGAGAAACTCGTCGAACGTCCGTTTCCACGCCTCGCGGTGGAGCACGGCCGTTCCGGTCAGCACGCCGTCGAGGTCGAACAGACAGGCGGTGATGGTGTCCGGCAGTCCGATCATGGTGGCAAACCTACCGGTCCGGGTCCTCCGCCGCGGCACCCGCCGGGTGGGGGCGCACGCGGTGGATGAGCTCGTGCACGGTGGCGTCGGCGAGCCGGTAACGCACCACCCGGCCGTCGCGGTGCGCGGTCACCAGACCGTGGGCGCGCAACAGCCGCAGCGCCTGGGAAACCGCGGTGTCGGTCATGCCCGTGGCCGCCGCGAGGTCCGTGACGCTGATTTCCCGCGCGTAGTGGATGGACACGAGCAACGCCAGCCGCGACGGATCGGCGACCACCGCGAACCGCCCCGCCCACTCGTCGATCACCGCCCGATCGCCCAGCCCGGCGATCGCCGCGGCCACGCGTTCGGGGTCGATCAACTTCCGGTCGCCCTCGATGCTCACAGCGACCGATGATTCCACCCGAGCCGCCCGCCGACCACTGCGGCCGACGGGATCGGCGCGCGGGAAAGTTCAGCCGAGGTGTCGAACCGGCGCCGGCGCGTTCGTCGGCTGGGTGCACAGGGCTTCACACGGGAGGAAGCCCGAGTCGAGCAGACGAGGAGTGTGCCCATCATGGCCGAGGAGAACGTGAGCGCCACCCTGACGATCGCCGCGCCCGCCACCGTGGTCTTCGCGATCCTGGCGGATCCGGCGACCCACTCCGCGATCGACGGCACCGGCTGGGTCCGGCAACCCGTCGACCGGACGGTGCTGACCGAGGTGGGGCAGCTGTTCCGGATGGACATGTACTACGGCGAGGGCTACCGGGTGGTCAACAAGGTTCAGGTGCTCGAACCGCCGCGCGCCATCGGCTGGTTCACGGGGCAGGAGAAGGACGACGGTGAGCTGGAGTTCGGCGGCTGGACCTGGCGTTACGACCTCACGCCGCTCGGTCCGGCCGGCACGGAGGTCACGCTTTCCTACGACTGGTCGGCGGTACCGCAGTTCATCCGCGACCGCGGTATCAACTTCCCGCCGTTCCCCCCTGACCACCTCGTCAACTCGCTGCACCACCTGGCCGAGCTCGCCGAAGCGTCCCGGCTCGCGGCGGGACCGCGGTAAGGGTCAGGCGCCGCCGACCCGCCGTTCGAACACCAGCCCCTCCGCGGCCCGCAGCCCCACGCTCATCGCCCCCGTCAGGACGCCGTCGTCGCCGAGTTCGCCCTGGACGACGGTCGGGACGAGCGGGGTGAAGGAGCGCAGTGCGCGGTCGATGGGGTCGAGCAGGAGGTCGGCGGCCGTGCCGATGCCGCCGCCGAGGACGATGAGCTCGGGGTCGACCACGGCGGCGACCGAGGCGACCGTGTAGGCGAGGCGGTCGGCTTCGGTCTGCACGGCGCGCTGGGCCAGTTCATCGCCCTCGCGGGCCAGGCGGAAGACCTCGCGGGCGGACTTCGCCGTGCCGAGGCCGAGTTCGCGGGCGCCGCGGACGACCGATTGGGCTGCCGTGGCCTCTTCGAGGTGGCCGCGGGCCGGGACCTCGCCGCCCGATTGCGTGCGCCCGTAGGGGAGGTAGCCGATCTCGCCGGCCGCGCCGGTGGCGCCGCGGAAGACCCGGCCGTCGACCATCAGGCCCATGCCGATGCCGGTGCCGATCATGATGCAGCCGACCACGGACGCGCCGCGCGCGGCGCCGCTCTCCCACTCGCCGACGGCGGTGAGGTTCGCGTCGTTCTCCACCACGAGGTCGGGGCCCAGCGCGGCTTCCAGGTCGTCCAGCAGGCCCGGCCGGCCCCAGCCCGGCAGGTTCGGCGCGTGCCGGAAACAGCGCTTCACGGGGTCGGCGACGCCGGGGGAGCCGAGCACGCGCACCACGATGTCGGCGTCGGTCAGCCCGGCCTCGGTCACGAGCTCGCTCGCCAGCTTGCCGACGGCGGCGACGAGCGCGCTGCCGGAGCGGGCCGTGTTGCGCGCGTCGCGGCGGGCGACCATCGTGCGGCCGAGGTCGGACACGGCGCCGCGCAGGTGCTCGCGCCCGATGTCCACGCCGAGGACGTACCCGGCGGTGGGGTCGGCTTCGTAGAGCACGGCGGAACGGCCGGTGCCGGTGGACGTGTGCCCGGTCGCCCGCGCGAGGCCCGCGGCCTCCAGCGCCAGCAGCGCCTGGCTCACGGTCGGCTTGGACAGCCCGGTGTCCTTCGCGACCTGCGGCCGCGTCGCCGCTCCGCCACGCCGCAGCAGGTCGAGCACCGCCCGCTGGTTGATCCTGCGCATCCCGGCCGGCGTGCCGACCTGCGGAGTCCCCACGTGCCGCCCGCTCCTTCTCGTCCCGAGGTTCGTCCTGCCAAGGTATCCGGCTTCCCGGGCCCTTCGGCAGGAAACCTTCTTTTCACCCGTCCGGTGACCAGCGGCAGGGCGTTCCGGAAACGATACGGGGTGTGCGCCGGAACCCCGGGAGCCACGCGGACGGCGCACCCCGCGTTCCGCCGCCCGGGCGAGGACGAACCCCCGATCCGACCAGCCCCGGCTGTGTCCCGGCACACATTCGGACCCGGCTTGCTGTCACCTCGTCACAGACATCGTTCGACACGACTACTGCGCGTTGCGCCCGTTCTGTCGTGTCCATACCGTGACGCGCCAAACCTGCCCCGAAGGGATTCCCCATGGCCAGTCCCACCACAGACACCGACGCGCCGGACGACGAGGGGCGGGTCGGCCGCCGTCGTTTCCTCACCTACCTCGTCGCCGCGCCGACGCTCACGGTCGCCGCGAAGCTGTCGTTCGACACGCTCGTGCCGGCCGAGGCCGAGGCTGTCGTGCCGACGCTGCCGCAGCCCGCGGAGATCCTCGACCTCGGCGACGTGCTCACGCTCTCGTGCGCCCCGACGCAGGGCATGCTGGTGCTCGAGGTGACCACCGACGGGCGCGTGCGGCTGCAACTGCCGCGCTGCGAGGTGGGCCAGGGCATCACCACGGCCACCGCCATGCTCGTCGCCGAGGAGCTGGACCTGCCGCTGGACAAGGTCGAAGTCGTGCTGTCCGACGCCCGTTCCGAGCTGCTGTTCAACCAGCTGACCGGCGGCTCGAACACGCTGCGCTCGCTCTATGACCCCGTCCGCGCGGCCGCCGCCACGGCCCGCGCCCGCATGGTGTCCGCCGCGAGCGCCCGGTGGAACGTGCCCGGTTCGCGGCTGTCCACTCGCGACGGTCTCGTGCACGCCCCCGATGGGCGCAAGGCGTCCTACGGTGTGCTCGCCGGCCCGGCCGCGCGGGCCGACCTGCCGGTCTCGGCCGTGCAGCCGAAGGCCGAGACCGCGCACACGCTGGTGGGCACCCCGACCTCGCGCAAGGACGCACGCGCGATGGTCACCGGCAAGCAGGTCTACACCCTCGACCTCGACATCCCGGGCGCGATGCCCGTGATGGTGCGGCGCCCGCCGACGATCAACGGCACCGTGAAGAAGGTCAACAACGAGGCCGCCGTCCGCGCGATGCCCGGCATCATCGACCTCGCCGTGGTCCCGACCGGCGTCGCGGTGATGGCCGAGACGTTCGGCCAGGCGCTCGACGGCAAGAACGCGCTCGACGTCACGTGGAACGCCGGCACGGTCGACGGCGAGAACAACGAGACGATCAAGAAGAAGCTGCAGGGCGCGGCGCTGCCGTTCGCGGTGCCGCCGCTGCTGACGCAGCACGTGGACGGCGAGTTCGACTTCGCGTTCGTCAGCCACGCGCCCATGGAGTCCAACTCGGCGGTCGCCGACGTCCGCGAGGACAGCGCCACCATCTGGGCGGGGCTGAAGTCGCCGATCGTCGCGAAGCAGACCATCGCCCAAGAGCTGGGGCTGCCGGAGAACAAGGTCACCGTGCACGTGATCCAGGGCGGCGGCTCGTTCGGGCGCCGGCTGTTCTTCGACGCCGCGTTGGAGGCCGCGCACATCTCCAAGGCGATGAAGAAGCCCGTGCGGCTCATGTGGAGCCGCATCGACGACATGCGCCACGGCCGCGCCCGCGCCGCGAGCCACCACAAGATCCGCGCGACGTTCGCGCTCGGGCAGGTGCTCACGTTCGAGCACCGCGTGGCCAGCGTCGAGACCGACTGGGCCCACGGCCTGGGCGAGATCCTCACCGCGTTCGCGGCGAAGCTGCCCGTGGGCGGCAACTTGAGCTTCGCGCAGACGGTGTTCCTGCTGACGGTGAAGTCGCCCTACAACTTCGGGGTCACCACGCAGCTGCTCAACGAAGTGCCGCTCAAGTTCCACACCTCGGCGTGGCGCTCGGTGTACTCGGCGAACACGCGGGGCGCGGAAGAGATCATGGTCGACGAGATCGCGGCGAAGCTCGGCAAGGACCCGCTGGAGTTCCGCCGCGAGTTCATCAAGGAGCCGCGGCAGAAGGCGGTGCTGGACAAGGTCGCCGAGCTCGGCCAGTGGGGCAAGAAGATGCCGAAGGGCTTCGCCCAGGGCATCGCGGTGCACGGCGAGTACAAGTCCTACACGGCGTGCCTGGTCGAGATGGACGCGCGCGACCGGAAGCACCCGCGGGTCACGAAGGCGACGATCGCCGTCGACGTCGGCAAGCCGGTGAACCCGCGCGGGATCCAGTCGCAGATGCTCGGCGGGCTCACCGACGCCATCTCGACCACGCTCACCGCGGGCCTGCACATCGACAACGGCCTGCCGCTGGAGGGCAGCTACTCGCAGTTCCACTACGCGCGGCAGAAGAACTCGCCGCCGGACGTGACCGTGCACGTGATACCGGCCGACGGCAGCGACATCGGCGGTGCCGGCGAGCTCGGCCTGCCCGCGCCGGTGGGGGCGATCGCCAATGCGTACGCGCGGGCCACGGGCACCAAGCCGCGCAGCTTCCCGATCAACTTCCCGGTCGACTTCGACCCGTTCCCCCGCTGATCTCCCCACCACACCAAGGAGTTCTCGCATGCCCAACTACACCTTCGTGGTGAACGGGAAGACCGTCACCGTCGACGCGCCCGCCGACCTGCCGCTGCTGTGGGCGCTGCGGGACAAGCTGAAGGTGCGCGGCCTCAAGTACGGCTGCGGCATCAACGTCTGCAAGGCCTGCACGAGCCACCTCGACGGCGAGGCGGTGAACCCGTGCGTCGTGCCGGTGTCGGAGTGCGCGGGCCGCGAGGTCACCACGATCGAAGGCCTCGCGGACGGCGACGACCTGCACCCCGTGCAGGAAGCGTGGCTGGAGCAGGACGTCGCGCAGTGCGGCTACTGCCAGCCCGGCCAGATCATGGCCGCTGTCGCGCTGCTGAAGAAGACCAAGAACCCGACCGACGCCGACATCGACGCGATCGAGAACGTGTGCCGCTGCGGTTCGTACTTCCGCATCCGCGAGGCGATCAAGTCGGCCGCCGCCAAGATGTGACCCGCGGATGCGGGACGTTCTACAGGTGAATGTCCGCATACGCGGTAACTGTCACAAGTTCACCCGGCCGAGTGAGCGGGTGTCGTGTTAGATGACCTTCCCGAGGGCTCAACGGCGAGTCCCCGTACGGTCACGGGCGAGGGGCGTGCGAGCGCCCCTCGCCTCGGCCTGGAGGGCGTCGATGCACTACCGGACTGTTCTGAGTGACGGGCTCGCACCCGTGGTCTCGGCGCTCGCGGCCGAGGTCGAACCCGCTTTGCCGGAGCTGATCGAGAGCACGACCCGGCAGATCCTCGAGCAGATGCCGGTGTACCGCGAGCAGCGGTTCGTCACGCACGCCGAGCTTCGCAACTCGGTGCGCGCCAACCTCGACTACGTGATGCGCACGCTGCGCGGCGAGCGGATGCCCGACCTCTCGCAGGCCCGCGCGACGGGCCGGGCGCGCGCGTTGCAGGGTGCGCCGCTGCCGGAGGTGCTGCGGGCGTACCGGATCGGGCTCACCGAGGTGTGGCACCGGTTCGTGCTGCTGACCGCGCGCGGTGAGAACCAGGACCTCGCCGGGCTGGTCGCGGCGACGTCGGCCGTGTGGGCGCTGGTGGACGACTACGCCGAGGCCCTGACCCTGTCCTATCGCGACACGGCGGCGGAAGTCGTGGTGGCGCACCAGAACCGCCGCTCCGCGCTCGTGGAGGCGCTGTTCGCCGGCGGCGCCGCCACGGAGGGCACGCTGTGGGACATCGCGCGCGTGCTGGAACTTTCCCTCGACGGCACGTTCGTGGTCGTCGCCGCCGAAACCCCGCGCCTGGGCCACGAGCCGCTGCCGAAGATCGAGCAGCGCCTGCGCGAAGCCCAGCACGCGTCCGCGTGGCGGCTCACCCCGGACCTGCAGGTGGGCGTCGTGTCGCTGCGGGATCCCTCGGCGAGCAAGGTGATCGTCGACCTGCTGCGCGAGAACCCGGTGGGGCGCGTCGGGATGAGCCCGGTGTTCTCGGGCCTGGGCAACACCGCGCGGGCGCTGCACTTCGCTCGCGTGGCGCTGTCCAGCATGGCGCCGGGAGCGACCGGGCTCGTGCAGTTCACGGAGTCGCCGCTCGCGGGCCTCGTGGCGAGCGCGCCGGAAGCGTCGGTGCAGCTGGCCCACCACGTGCTGCGCCCGATCCTCGACCTGCCGGGCGACGACCGGAACGTGCTGCTCCTGACGCTGCGCGCGTGGTTCGACTGCCAGGGTTCCACGAAGCTCACGTCGGAACGGATGTTCTGCCACCCCAACACGATCCGCCACCGCCTGCGCCGCATCACCGAGGAGCTCGGGCGGTCGCTCACGAACCCCGCGGACATCGCGGAGCTCGGCGCGGCGCTGCGGGCGCTGCACCTGTTCCCGGAGACCGCGCACCTCCCGGCGCCGCGCTCGGTCGGCGGGCGGGAGAACACTGTCCACAGTGGTCGATGAAACCCGTGGCGGGTAAAACGAGCGGCCGGTGACGCGGGTGCGCCACCGGCCGCTGCGTTCTCAGCTATTACGGGAAAGTCAGCCGTCGCTGGACTGCTTCCACAGGTTGATCGCCGATTCGGTCGCGTAGCGGTCGATCTCGGCGAGCTCCTCGGCCGTGAACTCGACGTTGTCCAGCGCCGCGACGTTGGTCTCCAGCTGCTTGACGCTGCTCGCGCCGATCACGAGCGACGTCATGCGCGGGTCGCGCAGGGCCCAGGCGAGGGCGAGCTGGGCGAGCGACTGGCCGCGGCGCGCGGCGACCTCGCCGAGGGCGCGCACCTTCGCGAGGCGGTCGTCGGTGATCGAGTTCGGGTCCAGCGACTTGCCCTGCGCAGCGCGGGAGTCCTCGGGCACGCCGTTCAGGTAGCGGTCGGTGAGCAGGCCCTGGGCGAGCGGCGAGAACGCGATGCAGCCGGCACCGGCCTCCTCGAGCGTGTCGAGCAGGTGGTCGTCCTCGGTCCAGCGGTTGAGCATCGAGTACGACGGCTGGTGGATCAGCAGCGGCGTGCCCAGCTCGCGCAGCAGGCGCGCGGCCTCGGCGGTGCGCTCCGAGTTGTACGACGAGATGCCGACGTAGAGCGCCTTGCCCGAGCGCACGGCGCGGTCGAGAGCGCCGACGGTCTCCTCGAGCGGCGTCTCCGGGTCGAACCGGTGCGAGTAGAAGATGTCGACGTAATCCAGACCCAGGCGCGCGAGCGAGTCGTCGAGCGACGCGAGCAGGTACTTGCGCGAACCCCACTCACCGTAGGGGCCCGGCCACATGTCCCAGCCGGCCTTCGTCGAGATCACCAGCTCGTTGCGATACGGCTTGAAGTCCGTCGCGAGCACCCGGCCGAAGTTGGACTCGGCCGAGCCGTAGGGCGGGCCGTAGTTGTTGGCCAGGTCGAAGTGCGTGATGCCGAGGTCGAAGGCGCGCCGCAGGATCTCGCGCTGCACCTGCAGCGGGCGGTCGTCGCCGAAGTTGTGCCACAGGCCCAGGGAGATCGCGGGCAGCTTCAGCCCGCTGCGCCCGCAGCGCCGGTAGGGGATCGAGTCGTATCGGCCGGATGCCGCAACGTAGGTCACGTAGGCAGATGCTAGCTCGCGCCGAGCCGGGTGGCTCCCTCGCCGCGCAACTGCGGCACGGTCGCGTGCCGGCCCGCCGCCAGCATCATCAGCGCGGTGACCGGTCCTTCGACGAGCGCGCCCTCACCGCCCGCCCAGTCGGCGTCGGTCGCGACCAGCCGCAGTCCCGCGAGCCGGCGCCGCGCGTGGAACGGGTAGTTGCGCTCCCACACGCGCTCCAGCGCCCCGACGGCGGCCTCCGTCGGCACCGGCCGTGCCAGGCCCAGGGCGAGGGCGATGTCCTGGCCGTGGATCGCGGTGTCGAGCAGCCGATCCGCCGCGTTCGTGCCGACCGGGCGCCGCCGGGATCCGACGGTCGCGCGCAGGGCGGCGACGAGATCCCCGGGCGGCTGGTCCGCGCGGCGGATCGCGGAGTCGCGGATCATCCGGTCGACTCCGCCGCCGGCGCGGACCAATTCGGACACCACTGTGCCGAAGCTGAACGACGCCGCGAGTGCGAGGTGGGCGACGACGTCGCGAATCCGCCACCCGGCGCACAGCGACGGTTCGTCCCACCTCGGCGCGGGCAGCTGCGCCAGCTGGTCGGCGAGCGTCCGCCGCTCGACGTCCACGAGCTGCCAGATCCTTGCGTCGTCCACGGCCCCTCCCGAGGATGATCAGGATACCTGAATATCATGCCTCCTGAAGAGTAGGAGGAGAACCGGTGTCCGACAAGCCCCTGCCGCCGCTGCCCGAGCGCAACACCGCCGCCGCACTGCACCACGCGTACCTGCGGCTCGCGGCCGGCATCAACGCGGCGACCCGCGCCCACGACCCGCGCACGCGCGCCGCCCACGCCACCGTGTTCATCCACCTGGAGCCCGCCGGCATCCGGCTCACGCGGCTGGCCGAGAAGGCCGCGATGACACCGCAGGCCATGGGGGAGCTGGTCGACGACCTGGAGCGGCTCGGCTACCTGCGGCGCGAGCCCGACCCGGCCGACCGCCGTGCCAAGCTGATCCTCTTCACCGACCGAGGTGTCGAGGCGCTGGAGGTCGCGTTCGGCGCGATCCGCGACGTCGAGCGCCGGCTGGCGGAGCGGCTCGGGGAGGAGACGGTGGCCGAGCTCAACCGGATCCTCGCCCGGATCGTGGAGACGGAGTGACACCCGGCCAGTACAGTGCGAGGTGAGCATCCGCTTAGGAGGTCACGTGGGCACCGGGTTCTTCTCGTCCGTCGACGACGTGTCGGCGAAGCTGGCCGAGGTCGGGTACCTCGCGTCGACGGCTGTCGCGACCACCGTGTTCCTCGCCGACCGGCTCGGCAAGCCGCTGCTCGTCGAGGGTCCGGCCGGTGTGGGGAAGACGGAGCTGTCCAAGGCGGTGGCCGAGGTCAGCGGTTCGCGGCTCGTGCGCCTGCAGTGTTACGAGGGCATCGACGAAGCCCGCGCGCTGTACGAGTGGAACCACGCGAAGCAGCTGCTGCGCATCACCGCCGGCCGCGACGAGACGTGGGAGGAGGCGCGCACCGACATCTTCGGCGAGGAGTTCCTGCTGCGCCGCCCGCTGCTGCAGGCCATTTCGGGCACCGAGTCCACAGTGCTGCTGGTCGACGAGACCGACAAGGCCGACGTCGAGGTCGAAGGCCTGCTGCTGGAGGTGCTCGGCGACTTCCAGGTCACCGTTCCCGAGCTGGGCACGATCACGGCGACGCGCGAGCCGTTCGTGGTGCTCACGTCCAACGCCACGCGAGAGCTGTCCGAGGCGCTGCGGCGGCGCTGCCTGTTCCTGCACATCGACTTCCCCGACCAGGAGCTCGAACGCGAGATCGTGCGGCTGCGCGTGCCGGGCATCGACGCGGCGCTGGCGGACTCGGTGGTGCGCGTGATCGCCGCACTGCGGGCGATGGACCTGCGGAAGCTGCCGTCGGTCGCGGAGACCATCGACTGGGCGCGCACGCTGCTCGAACTCGGCGCCGGCACGCTCGACGAGCGGGTCGTGCGCGAGAGCCTCGGCGTGGTGCTCAAGCACCAGGACGACATCGCGAAGGCCGGCGCTGGCCTCAAGCTCGACCAGGTGCTGGACGCGTCGTGACCGCGCCCGGCGGCGTCACCGAGCGGCTCACGGCGTTCGTGCAGGCGCTGCGGGAGCAGGGCGTGCCGGCCGGGCCGAGCGAGACCGTCGACGCGGCGGCCGCGCTGGAGGTCCTCGGCTTCGACGACCGCGAGCTGGTGCGCGAAGGGCTCGCGGCCGCGCTGGTGCGGCGCGGCGGGCAGCGGGCGGTGTTCGACGCGGCGTTCGACCTGTACTTCCCGGCCGGGGTGGGGGTGCCGGAGCTCGCGCGCGAGGACCGGCCGCGCGACGCCGAGGAGCTGCGCGAAGCACTGGCCGAGGCGCTGGCCGCCGGTGACGAGCAGGCGCTGGCGCAGCTGGCGGGGATCGCCGTGGAGATGCTCGGCGAGTACGGCTCGGGCTCCGGTCCCGGCGGCGGGTTCTCCGCGCACCAGACGCTCGACCGGCTGCAGCCGCAGACGCTGATCGTGCGTGTGCTGGCGGCCATCCGCGCCGGCGGTGGCGGCGAGGAGTTCACCGACCGGCTCACCCGCGACGAGGTCCGCCGCCGCGTCGAGAGCTTCCGCGGCCGGGTGCGCACAGAGGCCCGCCGGCGCGCGGCCGAGGTGCGGGGCCGCGACCGCGTCGCCCGGCACGCCATCGCGCCGGCCGCCGACCGCGTGGACTTCCTCATCGCCAGCCGGGCGCAGCTCGCCGAGCTGCGCCGGACCGTGCAGCCGCTGTCGCGCAAGCTCGCGACGCGGCTGGCGGCGCGGCGCAAACGCACCACGCGCGGCCAGATCGACCTGCGGCGCACGCTGCGGCGCTCCCTGTCGACGGGCGGCGTGCCGGTGCGCCCGGCGTTCCGGCACCGGCGCCCGTCGCGCCCGGAGATCGTGCTGCTGTGCGACCTGTCGGGTTCTGTCGCCGGCTTCGCGAACTTCACGATGCTGCTGGTGCAGGCGCTGCGCGACCAGTTCAGCAAGGTGCGCGTGTTCGCGTTCGTGGACAGCACCGACGAGGTCACGCACCTCGTCACCAGCGGCGCGGCCGATCCGGAGCGCCTCGGCGCCCGCATCCTGGAGGAGGCGGCCGTGGTGCGCTGGGACGGGCACAGCGACTACGGCGGCGCACTGCGGCAGTTCAGGGAGAAGTGGCTGGACGCCGTCGGCCCGCGCACGTCCGTGCTCGTCCTCGGCGACGCGCGCACGAACGGCGGCGACCCGAACCTCGACGCGGTCCGCGCGATCCGCGACCGCGCGCGGCACGTCTACTGGCTCAACCCGGAGCGCCGCGCCCTGTGGTCCACGGGCGACTCGGCTGCGCTCGCGTACGCCGATTTGGTGCCGATGCACGAATGCCGCAACGTGCAGCAGCTGGGCACGCTCGTCACCCGCTTGCTCCCTTCGTGAGCCAGTCGGCGATTTCCCTTCGCAGCGCGGTTTTCGTGGCTTCCGGCGCGAAGGAGGCGGTGACGGCGTTGGTCGCCAGGGCGGCGAGCGTGGTGTCGTCGTAGCCGAACGTCGCGCGAGCCGTGGCGAATTCGTCGGTGAGCGTGGTGCGCGTGGCCGAGGGGACATCGGTGTTGAGCGTGACGGCGAGGCCGGCGTCGACGAGCCGGGGGAGCGGGTGCTCGGCCATGGTGGGCACCAGGCCGAGGGTGACGTTGGAGGTCGGGCAGACCTCGAGCGCGATGCCGCGGTCACGCACTTCCGCCACGAGGGCGGGGTCTTCGAGGACGCGGATGCCGTGCCCGAGCCGCTCGGTGCGGCCGAGGCCGAGCGCTTCGCGGATGCTGGCCGGCCCTGCGTCTTCGCCGGCGTGGTGCACGAGGTGCAGGCCCGCGTCCCGCGCCCGCTCGAAGATCGTGGCGAACGGGGCGAGTGAGTGCCGCTCCTCACCCGCCATCCCGAGGCCGATCACCTCTTCGTGCTCGAGCGCGAGCCGCAGCGTGCGTTCGGCCCGTTCGAGCGGCTTGCGGCGCGAGTGGTCGAGCAGCACCCGCCACTCGAGCTCCGGCGGCCCCTGCCTCAGTCCTTTGAGGACGGAGGTGAGCGGCAGTTCGAGGTCCCCGAGCCGCTCCCCGTGCGCCGCGGCGGTGAACGTGACCTCGACGTACCGCGTCCCCTGGGCGGCTTCGTCCTCGCAGAACTCGCGCGCAACGCGCTCGAAGTCATCGGACGTCTGCAGACACGCGCGAACGAGCGAGTTGTGGTCGGCGAAGTCCCGGAACCCGCTGAACTTCCCGGGGCTCGGGGGATAGGGAACCTCGTTGGTGTCCGCGAGGTCGCGCAGCGTGGCGGGGCGGATGGTGCTTTCGAGGTGCACGTGCAGGTGTGCTTTCGGCAGGGCGGCGAGGTCGCGCATGGGGCTGATGATGCCCGCTTTCCCCCGGCCGGTCGCGCCGATTTCCCCACCCGCGCGCCGGCGATGTTCGCCTCGGGGGAACTCCGGGTACTCCGTGGCGCGTTGAGGGATAAACGGGCGAGACGTGGGAGGACTCATGGCGTTCATCAAGCGGCTGGCGGTGCTGGCTGCCGCCGCCGGCGCGGCGAGGGCCTATGCGAAAAAGAACCCCGAGAAGGTCAACGACATGGTCGGCAAAGCCGGCCGCTTCGTCGACGAGAAGACCAAGGGCAAGTACCACTCACACATCGACGGCGCCACGAAGAAGGTCGCCGAGGTGACCAAACCGAAGCCGAACGCGAACCCGAACACGAATCCGAACCCGGCGAGCTGAGGTTTTGGTCGGAAGCAGGTGGGCGGGGGATTGCGGGTAGTTCCTCGGCTCATCTGCGGTTTCGCTGTGGGCAGACGCTCGCGGCGCTCCCCGTGCGTGCTGGTCGGGCATTTTGTCACCGCTGATCGCGACGCTGCTCGGGCACATTCGCCGTGCAGACGGCAAGATTCCACGGTGACGGAGAGGTATTTGCCCACCGCACCTCTTCTACAAGATTCCTGCGCGCGATTCACCAACGGCACCTGACCTACGAAGTTGCCGCGTGGCATGCATGCACCGACAGGGCCGATCTACGCGACCCCCGGGAACGTTTACCCGCAGAAACCGATCTACGGAATCTGAAGCGCACCCAGGCCTGGCCCTGCACCTCGATCCCCGCCTTCTCCGCGGTCTGAACCACGTGTCAAGGTACTCTTTCCCGCCTTGACACGTGGTTCAGACCGTGGTGACACTCAAAGATCGGGGTGCCTCTCGCAACCTACGCCCGACGATGTTGCGCGCCAGCGCAACGAGTCGTGGGCGTTCCTCCGTTCGGCGACTTACTCAACCGCAGGACGGCTCGTCGCGCTAGCGCGCGACCTTGCGCCCGGGACTCGCCCTGCACCCCGAAGCCGATGATGGTAACGACGGTCTGAATCACCTTGTCAAGGCTGGAAAGCGTACCTTGACAAGGTGATTCAGACCGCGTGAAGGCTTCGGATCGAGGTGCAGGGCGGAGTCTGGGTGCAAGTCTCGTCACCGTGTCCGTGGCGGTTGGTAGGTCGGCGCGGCGGCTCGGTCGACGGCTGGCTTTCGTGGCGAAGTGCGATCGTGTGAACCACGGGGCGCCTGGCCGCCAGTCGTAGCCGCAGGGGTCAGCAACCCGACACGGCGGTTCGGTTCAAGCGCCGGCCGCGTCGAGAACCACCGACCGACACCGCCTCAAACCCCGAGCCGACCATCACCGCCCCCTCAATCCTCCACCAAAGCCGCCAACACCTCTTCCCCGTACTTCGCCAACTTCGCCTCACCAACGCCGTTGACCGTCCCCAGCTGATCCAGCGAAGTCGGCTGCTCAGCCGCGATCTGCCGCAGCGTCGCATCGTGGAAAATCACATACGCCGGCACCCCCTGAGCCTTCGCCGTGGTCGCACGCCAAGTGCGCAGGCGTTCGAACACCGGCGCAGCCTCGGCGGGAAGCTCAACCGGGGCGGTGGCGGTGTTGCGGCGCGAGGTGCGGGCGGCGCGGGCGGGGCGCTCCGGCTCGCGGCGGAGGGAGACCTGGCGGGAGCCGTTGAGGACGGAGGTGCTGCCTTCGGTCAGGACGAGCGAGCCGTAGTCGCCTTCGACGGCGAGGAGGTTCTGGGCCAGGAGCTGGCGGACGACGGCGCGCCACTCCTGGTCGCGCAGTTCGGTGCCGATGCCGAAGGTCTTGAGCGTGTCGTGCTGGAACTGGGTGACCTTGGGCGTCGTCTTGCCGAGGAGGATGTCGACGATCTGGCCGGCGCCGAACTTCTGGCGGCGCTCGTTGCGCAGGCGCACGACGGTGGACAGCAGCTTCTGGGCGGGGACGGTGCCGTCCCAGCTTTCGGGCGGGGCGAGGCACGTGTCGCAGTTGCCGCAGGGCTGTCCGGTCTGGCCGAAGTAGGCGAGGATCTGCGTGCGGCGGCACTCGACGGTCTCGCACAGTGCCAGCATGGCGTTGAGGTGCGAGGCCTGCCGGCGCCGGTGGGCGTCGTCGCCCTCGCCGTTTTCGATCATCTTGCGTTGCTGCATCACGTCTTGCAGCCCGTAAGCCAGCCACGCCGTGGACGGCAGGCCGTCGCGGCCCGCGCGGCCCGTTTCCTGGTAGTAGCCCTCCACGGACTTCGGCAGGTCGAGGTGCGCGACGAACCGCACGTCCGGCTTGTCGATGCCCATGCCGAACGCGATGGTGGCCACCACGACCAGCCCGTCCTCGCGCAGGAACCGCGCCTGGTTCTGCGCACGGGTGCGCTTGTCGAGCCCCGCGTGGTACGGCAGCGCGGTGATCCCGTTCTGCACCAGGAACTCCGCCGTCTTCTCCACCGACGCGCGCGAGAGGCAGTACACGATCCCCGCGTCGCCCTTGTGCTCGGTGCGCAGCAGCTCCAGCAGCTGCTTCTGCGGTGAATTCTTCGGCACGATGCGGTACTGGATGTTCGGCCGGTCGAAGCTCGCGACGAAGTGGCGCGCCTCGCCGAGCCCCAGCCGCGCCGAGATCTCCTTGTGCGTCGCCTCCGTGGCCGTGGCGGTCAGCGCGATGCGCGGCACGTCGGGCCAGCGCTCGTGCAGCGACGACAGCATGAGGTAATCGGGCCGGAAGTCGTGACCCCACTGCGACACGCAGTGCGCCTCGTCGATCGCGAACAGCGCGATCTTCCCGCGGTCGAGCAGCCGCACGGTCGACTCGACCGAAAGCCGTTCCGGCGCCAGGTACAGCAGGTCGAGCTCGCCCGCGACGAACGCCTCCTCCACGCGCTGGCGCTCGCCGAAGTCCTGCGTGGAGTTCAGGAACCCCGCGCGCACGCCGACGTTGCGCAACGCGTCGACCTGGTCCTGCATCAGGGCGATCAGCGGCGAGATCACCACGCCGACCCCGGGCCGCACGAGGGACGGGATCTGGTAACACAGCGACTTGCCGCCACCGGTGGGCATGAGCACGAGCGCGTCGCCGCCGGAGATCACGTGCTCGACGATCTCCGCCTGGTCGCCGCGGAACGCGTCGTAGCCGAACACGCGGTGCAGGGTTTCGAGAGCGGGGGAACGCCGGTCGGAGTCGGGGTGAGCCACCCGGCCGAGTCTAGGCCGCGGGGCCGACACCGCGGGGCCACCCCGGGCGCCTCGGCGCGTTTCCGGCACGGGTGTCCCGCTCGTGCCGCCGGTGTAACGGGGTGTGATCCCCGCCCCGCCGGTGCGTGGCGGCGGACCCGCGGGCGCAGAATGGCGGGGTGGACTTCGCGATCACCGACCTCGCCGCACACTTCACCGGCACCTGGCGGTTCTCGCGCGACATCGTCGCCACTGACGGCGAGCCGATGGGCCGGGTCAGCGGCACGGTCACCTTCACCCCGGGCGACGGCGCGCTCGTCTACCACGAGACGGGCGAGCTGCACCTGCCCGGCTACACCGGCCCCGTCACCCGCACGCTGCTCTACCACCCCGACGGCGCCCGCGCCGCCGTGCACTTCGACCACGGCGGGTTCTTCCACGACGTCGACCTCACCACCGGCCGCTGGAGCACCGACCACCCGTGCCGCGACGACCTCTACCGCGGTGAGTACCGGCTGCTCGACGCCGACCACTGGCTCCAGGAGTGGGCCGTCGCCGGCCCGACGAAGGACCACGTGATCACCACCCGCTTCACCCGCGCCTGACCCCGGAAGGACGCCGATGCGCATCGACCGCCTCGTGCGCACCGTCGCCGACGTCGGCGCCGCCGTGGACTTCTCCACGCGGGTGCTGGGCATGACCGAGGTGACGTTCAAGGGCGGGCGCACCGCGCTGGCGTTCGGGCGCAGCAAGATCAACCTCCACGAGGCCGGCCACGAGTTCGAACCCCAGGCGCTGCACCCCACACCGGGCAGCGCCGACTTGTGCTTCATCGCCGAAGACCCGCTCGACGACGTGGTCGCGCAGCTGCGCGCGGCGGGGGTGCCGATCGAGGAGAGGCCGGTCGAACGCACCGGCGCCACCGGCCCCATCCTGAGCGTCTGCTTCCGCGATCCCGACCGGAACCTCATCGAGGTCGGCAACTCCCTCGCCTGAACTCAGCGCCGCCAGTTGCGCACGATCAGCAGCAGCACCGCGAGCGCGGCGACGATGCACGCCACGGTGAGCAGCGTGCCCGCCCACGCGGGGATGGGCACGCCCGCGATGGTGTCGAACCCGAGCACGGCGCGGAGCGCGCCGGAATCGATCCGCACGGTGTCCTCCCGTCCGCCGGGTTTCACACTGCTCACCGAAAACGGTACCTCATCCGGCGGTACGAGCACGGCCACTCGGCCCAAAGCCGCCCACCCGCGTGGCGCTCGCGTCCGCCGGGTCCGAAGTGGACTAGTCCTGTATGGACAGTCGAAACGCCCTCGTCAGTGTGGCTTCCGCGGCGTTCTGGCGGCCGGATTGTCGGATTCTCGCGGCCTTACCGCCGCGGGGACGAACGGGAACGGACGGCTCCCCGGCGGTTTGCGTGCGGCATGATCGGGGTAGCAGGCAGAGACAACCCGAGGAGGACAACGGATGAACGTGGCCGATCTGCTCGTCGACGGCTTCGGCCGGATCCAAGAGGTCGTGCACCAGTCGGTCGACGGCCTCACCGGCGACCAGCTCACGGCCCGCCCGGGGCCGGACGCCAACTCGATCGCCTGGCTGGTCTGGCACCTCACCCGCGTGCAGGACGACCACGTGGCCGACGTCGCGGGCACCGAGCAGATCTGGACCGCGCACGACTGGCACCGCCGCTTCGGCCTGCCGTTCGCGCCCGCCGACACCGGCTACGCGCACAGCAGCGCGGACGTCGCGGCCGTGCAGGTCGACGACCCGAAACTGCTCACCGGCTACTACGACGCCGTGCACGAGCACACCGTCGCGTGGGTCGGCGACCTCGGGGGCTCGGCGCTCGACCGCGTCGTCGACGAGGGCTGGGACCCGCCCGTGACGCTCGGGGTGCGCCTGATCAGCGTGCTCTCCGACGACCTCCAGCACGCCGGGCAGGCCGCCTACGTGCGCGGGCTGCTCGGCTGACGCCGGGTTTCAGTCCTCGTACCCGTCCTCGCGGTGGTCCGGCAGCCGTTGCGGCCCGGGTCCCCGCCGGCCCAGGTGGTCGCCGGGGTTCGCGAGCCGGCACTTCGTGAGCGACATGCAGCCGCAGCCGATGCAGTCGGTGAGCTGGTCGCGCAGCTGCTCCAGCCGGCGGATGCGCTCGTCGAGGTCCTCGCGCCAGCAGTGCGAGATGCGCGCCCAATCGGTGCGGGTGGGGGTGCGGTCGTCGGGCAGCAGGCCGAGGACCTCGCGGATCTGCGACAGCGGCATGCCCACCCGCTGCGACATCCGGATGAACGTGACGCGGCGCAACGTGTCGCGCCGGTAGCGGCGCTGGTTGCCCGCCGTGCGCCGGCTCCGGATGAGGTTCTCGTCCTCGTAGAACCGCAAGGCCGACGCCGGCACGCCGCTGCGGCGCGCCAGCTCGCCCACGGTCAGCTCGGGCAGCTCCGTCTTCGCCATGCCGCGAGGATAGCTTGACTTCAAGGGAGCTTGAAGTTCGAGACTCGGTTCCCGAGCGGGACACCCCGTCCCGCCGGGAACTTCGAGGAGAACAACCGTGTCGTCAGCTCCCGTCCGGGTCGCCGTGATCGTCGGCAGTGTCCGGGAAGGACGGTTCGCGCCCACCGTCGCTCGCTGGTTCACCGGCGAAGCCACCACGCACGGCGGGTTCGAGGTGGACGTGGTCGACGTCGCCGACCTGCCGCTGCCGCTGGTCTTCCCGGCCTTCGGCACCGAACCCGGGCCGGAGGTCCGGCAGCTCGCCGCCCGGCTGGCGGCGGCCGACGCGTTCGTGGTGATCACCCCCGAGTACAACCACAGCTACCCCGCTTCGCTGAAGAACGCCGTCGACTGGTTCCGCGCGGAGTGGCAGGCGAAGCCGGTCGCTTTCGTCGCGTACGGCGGGCTTTCCGGCGGGCTGCGAGCGGTGGAGCACCTGCGGCCGGTCTTCGCCGAGCTGCACGCCGTGACCATCCGCGACACCGTGAGCTTCCACGGCGCCCACGGCCGGTTCGACCCGTCCGGTGCGCCGGTGGATCCGGACGGCACCGGGCAGGCGGCGAAGAAGCTGCTCGACCAGCTGGAGTGGTGGGCCCGGTCGCTGGCCGAGGCGCGGGCCGTGCGGGCCTACCCGGCGTGAGTGTCCACTGAGGACTGGCGGGGCGAACGCCGGCGCGTGCTCCGGGTGGGCGGTGACCACGGCCGGCGCCGGGTACCGCCGCACCTGGGGTTGGGGGAGTCGGTGAGGTGCGGTTTCGTGCGGGCGGCTCGTCGCGCCTGGGGGCGCGACGTTGCGCTGGGGACTCGTCCTGCACCCCGAAGCCGATGATGGTAACGACGGTCTGGATCACCTT
>NZ_JBITBT010000028.1:0-56187 GCF_044452505.1 Amycolatopsis sp. NPDC051903
ACGCTTTGGGGTGCGGTGGTGCTTCGCAGGGGGGCGGCGGTCTTGGTGTTGAGGTCGATTGCGATGACCGTGGTTTCTCCGGGGGCGAGGGTCACGTCGAACGAGGTCCGGCCGCCGGAGGTCTGGTAGAGGGCAAGCGGTTCGATGCCGCTTGACCAGGTGTTGATGCGGTAGGGCTTGCCGACCGCGGCGACGCTGATGGTCGTCGTGACGGTCGCGGAGTCGATCGGGTTGTTGTTGTAGTCGCCGCGCTTTTCCAGGTAGTTGTATGCGAACAGGTACACCGTGTTCTCGGTCCTGCGCATGGTGGTCAGCACGGTCTCGTTCGGTTGGACGTATTCGGCCCGCGGGCGCACCCCGAGTCGCTTCAGGGCGCCGTAGACCCCGGTCTTGCCGTAGTAGTAGGTCTTCTCGTAGTCCGCGGCCGCCGGGTCGGGGGTGGTCGCGCTCTGCGGAACGTCCGCGTCGATCTCTTTCACGTTCGAGAGCTTTTTCAGGCGTGCCATCACTTTCGCCAGGTCGGCGTCGGTGCCTTCGTTGCCGAGGGTGTGAACTGCGGCCTTGGTGTTCAGGTAGTTCCGGGTCGCGCTCACCGTCTCGGTCAAACCGTTGACGACAACAACGGGCAGACCTTGCCGGGCAAGAGCGTAGATGGCCTGGGCACTCTTCAGCCGGATGGAATCCTGGTAGATGACGACGGCCTGGTATCCCACGTTTTCGGGGATCAGGCCGTCGGTCTTGCTGTATTTGACGCTCCGGCCCTCGAGGATTTCCGGCGCGAAGTAGTCGTAGGTGTAGCCGTTGTCCTGGAGCTCCAGATCCTTGAAGTACGCGGCCTTGCCGTGCCGCATGTTGTCGATGGCGGGCGCGCCGTTGTTGTAGGCGTAGTCGGTGCGTAAAACTGCCAGGTCCATTTGCGGCTTGCCCTGTTGCAGCACGGCCTGGGTGCGGGCGATCATCGGCATGTAGTCGGTGTACTGCGTGGACTCCGGCTGACGCGGGCCCCATCGTTCCGAGAACCGGGCGTACATGCCTTCGTGGCCTGGCCAGTAGGTGCCGTCCCAGGGGTTCGACGGGTCGTGGGAGTCGGCGCCCGAGATGCTCGAGTAGCCGTGGAACACGGTGTGGCTGATGCCCGAGGCGAACTGGGTGTTCATGATCTGCATGAACCGATCCTGCGGCCAGGTGTAGTTGTTCCCGCTGATCGCCCCGGTCTCGCTGGAGTACCGCAGACCGTGCGTGTGCGCAGCGCCCGCCAACGACCGGTGCGCGTCCAGCTGGTTGCCGTACTCGAGTGACTCGGTCTCCACGTAGTCCACCGCTTGGGCCGGCGTGGTGATCTCGTAGTTCACGCCGTAGGATATCTCCGCCCGCAGCTTCATGTTCATTTCGTCGCGCAGGTACTTCCGCAGCGGCTCGAGAACGTTGTCGGTGTACATCTCGGTGATCGTCTGGAAGAAATCGTTGCGGACCTTGGTCACCGTCACCTGATCGGCGCCGATCACCAGGAATGAGGACAGGCCGGCCCTGCCGTCCTTCCTGAGAACGTAGGGCAGGTGCGGTTCGAGGCTGTAGCCGCGGCGCTTCTGGAATTCCCTCATGAGGGTGGTGCCCCAGAATTCGCCGCCGTTGGAGTTGGTGGTGGAGATTTCCAGGGAGTCCATGTACATTTCGCCGCGGCCGTTGGCGATGATGGCGTTTTTCAGTTCGGGGTCGCTGAAGATGTGGTTCTTGTAGTAGTCGATGAAGTCTTGCATGCCGGCCGGGTCGATGTAGTTGATGGTGACGTTCGTGGTGGCTGAGGGGGTCGGGGCTTGGCCGGTGGCCTGCATCCAGAACGCGTAGATGTCCCAGGTCCCGGTGCCCGCCGGCGGGGTCCAGGTCAGGGAGTAATTCGCTTTGCCGGTGGGGTCTTTCATCGTCGTCTGCGTGACCGGGGCGCCGTCGAGGGTGACGTTGCCGGTCAGCACGACCGCGTCGTCGGTGTAGCTCATCGTGCCGGAGATGCTGCCGTCGGCGGTGACCGAGCCGGTGTTGCTCTCGGCCCGTTGCACAGCGACCACGGAGATCAGGTCCTGCCGGACTGTTCCGGCCACCGTCATCACCGAGCGCCTCAGGGTGCCGCTGAACGTCGTGCCGCCGGTGGTGGTGTGGATGGCGTAGCCGAGTGCTTTGCCGGCGCCGTCGTCGTCGAACTTCAGGTTTTCGATGGGCAGGTTCGCGTTGGCCCAGTGTGTGCCGCTGGTCATGGAGAAGCCCATGCCGTATTTGTTGGCTTCCTGGATGATGAGTTTGGTGTCGTTTTTCCACTCGTCGGATCCCCAGCTGTAGATCTGCTGGGGGGTTTTGCCGGTGGTGTTGGTGACGAAGACCGTGTCGCTGAGGTTGCTGTCCACGTTGGGCTCGGGCATGCAGACGATCTCGACTGAGCCGATGCCCATGTCGTGGAGGGTTTTCATGTCGGCCTTGATGGTCGCGTCGGTGTGCAGGCCTTCGGCCAGCCACCACCGCGTACCCGGCCGGTACTTACCTTCCGGGCTGTCCAGGAACGCGTGCTGCGCCTTGATGAACGTGTCGGCGGCACTGGTCGGGGAAGCGTCGGCGGAGGCGGCGCCGGTCCAGCCTGAGAGGGCCAGCGCCATGCCGACGCCGCCGCTGATCTTGAGGAAATCTCTGCGGTCGAAGCCGGGGTTGCTGTCTTCCATCGGTCCTCCCGGGACAGGTGGGGAACGGTTCTTGCTTTTTGGTGAAGAGTTCAGGAGCAGCCGGAGGACGAGCGCGGCGACGGCAAACGCCACTACACCGTCGCCTGTCGTGAACGCCTCTAGTGCCGACGCGAGCGGATCCGGCGCCGGCAGCGTGTCGTCGGCCGCGCCGGGCCACGCAGGCGCACCGAGGTGCGGACGTTGATCGTCCATCGACGACACGCAGATGGGGGTGGAAGGCCGGGTTCAGCGGACTCGATGCCGTCACCCGGCGCGGCTTGCGACCAGGCGTCCGCGACAGCGGGCCGGCGCGCCTCCGGCCGGTGCGGTACCCCTGCGGTGGTGCCGTACGCAGTCACTGGCCTCTCCGTTGAGGACTCGAGAATTAAAACGTTTCAACTCCAGTCACTCTAGTTTCCGGGTTCCGTGCGACCGTTGTCAAGCGCCAAACATCGCCTTCGGCTGGCGGAATCGGTTCAGGATGTGGAGGGGAGGCACGGGATTCTTCGCCGCGCGATCGCGGGCACAGGGGAATTGGGGAATCAGAACTCGCGGCGCTGTCGGGAGTCGTGGAGAGGGACTGTGTAAGTGGGATTATTGTCCTACTTATCCGTTATGCGACAGCAGGGACTATCGCTATGCGGTGCCAAGTAGTCGAAGTCGGTCCCTTCGATTTCGCCTCAGACTCCGACTCCGCTTCGTGTTTCCCGGCTCCCTTGGACTGAACGCCCGTCGCTTCCGTTGGCGCCCCTTGTCGCGTCATGGGCAGCGGAATAACGGGCCACCCGCAAACCTCCCGCGACCTCGGAATTGTCCGACGTTGACATTCCCGGGGAACCCTGGTTAGGTCGATACTTGAAAGGTTTCATATCATCGGGCAGTGCTAGTCAGCCCGGTTGGGGCTGCGATGGGGCCGGCTGGAACGCCTGCCGCTGCGCCGTGCGGTGGCGCTCGGACTTCCGGCGTCGAGCTTTTGACGCCGGTACACCCGGCGGCCCACGGGGGAGCGGTAGGCAAGGCAACGCCGCGGCCTCGTCCGCTCCAGTGACACGCGCCGGGCGCGGGACCGGGTCGGCCGCCGTCATGCCGCGGCGCGTCTCGAGCACTTGCCGGCGTTCAGTCCACTTTGGACTCTACGAAGGCCGCGAGCCGCCCGAGTGTGTCGAAGATGTCGCCGACGATTTCGTCGATTTCGATCTCGATTCCGAACCGCTTCTTCAAGGCGACGATGAGCTTGACGACGGAGAGCGAATCGAGCTCGGGAAGACTGCCGTAGAGGCCCGTCTCCGGGCCGAGGTCGTCGGACTGGTCCTCGATGTCCAGCGTGACCACCACGACGGCCTTGACGTCCTCGAAAATCGCTTGTGAGATCTGTGGCGAGCGAGGCATGTGGATTCTCCTCAGGGGTGGTCGTACAGGCCCGCGGTCTGGTGCGTGGCACCGGCGCGGTCGGCGAACAACCTGACCGGGGCGCCGTCGAGGTGGAGCACGCCGTCGGCGCTTGTGAACGGGCTGCTCGTGGGGCTCGCGTAGGCGGCTGCGGTCATGCGGGCTCCTGAGGGCGGGAAGCGGCGAGCTCGTGGCGAAGGACCGCTCGGTCGAACTTGCCGTTCGGCGACTGGGGCAAGGCGCTGCGGACCACCACTTCGGCGGGCACCATGTAGCCGGGCAGTTCCTGTCGCAAGCGCGCGGTCACCGCTTCCGGATCGAAGCCGGCGGGATCGCGGGGGGTCACGACGAGGACGACCCGGTGGCCGAGCGCCTCGTCCTCGACGCCGAGCGCTACGGCATCGTGCACCAGTCCGGTCTCGTAGGCCACTTCCTCGATCTCTTGGGGGCTGACCCGATACCCCGATGTCTTGATCATGTCGTCTCGCCGTCCGACGAAGTACAGGAAGCCCTCCTCGTCGCGGACGACGACGTCGCCGGACCAGACCGCCAGCTCGGGCGTGCACAGCTCGACCGGACGGTTCGGCGGCGGCCGGAACCGCTCGGCCGTCCGCTGCGCGTCATTCCAATAACCCAAGGTGACGAGCGGGCCTCGGTGCACCAGTTCCCCCGGCTCGCCCGGACCACACAGGCCGCCGTCCTCCCGGACTACGAGGATCTCGGCGTTCGGAATGGCCTGGCCGATCGAATCCGGCCGCCGGTCGACCTCCCGAGGATCGAGGTAGGTGGAGCGGAACGCCTCTGTGAGGCCGTACATCAGGTACGGCGCCGCAGCCGGGAAGATCGCTCGTAATCGCTCCAGGGTGACGCGCGGGAGGCGCCCTCCGGTGTTCGCGAAGTAACGCATCCCCGTTACGGCCTCGGATGGCCACGTCTGGGCCGCGAGCTGGATCCACAAAGGTGGTACCCCGACCAACCCGCTGATGCGGTGCTCCGCGCAGAGCCGGACGACGTCTCCCGGCAGCAGGTAGTCGGCGAGCACCACGTTGGCACCGGCGTAAAAGCCCGTCGTCAATTGGCTCAGTCCGGCGTCGAAGCTCAACGGGAGAACCGCCAGGATCCGGTCTTGCTCCGTGTTGTTCAGGTAAGTGCTGACACTCTCCGCGCCGACGACCAGGTTGCGGTGCGACAGCACGACGCCCTTCGGGGCTCCGGTGCTCCCCGACGTGTAGAGGATCGCGGCCACGTCCGTGTCGACGCCACCGCTTGGCGGACACACCGCCTGGGTTGCGCGCTCGGCGACCTCTGACCAGGAATGCATGCGGTAGGGGGCTTCTTTGTCCTCACCGGGCGAGTCGCCCAGCACGAGGACGTGGGAGAGTGACTTGCAGGAGGCGAGCTCGGCGCGCAGGGCCCGCAGCCGATCCTTGGACGTCACCAGCACCCGCACGGCGCAGTCGTCGAGAATGTGCCTGACCTGCCTGGCCCGCAGCACGGGGTTCACCGGGATGAACACGCCACCGGCCCGCGAGCAGGCGAACAGCGCCACGACGGTCTCGATCCTCTTGTCCAGGAAGACCGCGACGCGCTCACCGGCGTCGAGCCCGAGATCGCGCAGGCCGGCGGCCGCTCGCTCCGTCCGCTCGGACAGATCCGCGTAGGAGATCGTGGTCGTTCGCGCGGTCAGGGCGGGCGCATCGGGGGCGCGTTCGGCGGACTCGGCGACGAGGTCCGGTAACCGCATGATCATCTCGGAAGATTCCTTTCTGGTCCTTTCGCCGGGCGGCCGGCGAGTCCCAGCCCTTGTCCCGCGCCGAAGCCGACACCAACTCAAGGCGCAGGCTCAGGTCAGCGGAGTCGAGCACGTCCGTTGGTCTGGTAGACGGTGCCGATGCAGCGACGCTCGCCCGGGTCCGGGGCGTTCGCCGCAGGCGCCAGTGCGGGTGAGCCGGCTCGTCGCGCCCCGGACAACCGTGCCGGTGGATCCGCCGAACAGGAGCCGTGGCCGGCGCGAGTCGGTGGTCATCCGGCGTCGACCTCGACCGTGGGCGAGCAGTCGGCGAGGCGAACCGGGTCAGCCATCCCGACCAGGACTTCGCGCGGTCCGGTGAAGGGTTCCCTGCTGTGTGCGCTGCCGATGTTGTCGACGAGCAGCAGATCGCCCGCCTGCCAGGGCTCCCGCACGGTTTTGGCTTCGTACACCTCGTTCAGCAGCTGCACGACGTCCTCGCCGATCGGCTCGCCGCCGCCGAAGCGGGTGGTGAACGGCAGACCCTCGGCGCCGTAGGTGTCGACCAGGAACTCGCGCACCTCGGGGTCGAGCGTCCACTCGTTGAGGAAGGCGATCTGGTTGAACCAGCAGCGCCGACCGGTGACCGGGTGCCGCACCACTGCGCTGCGCCGTTGCCGGGTGTGCAGCCCGCCATCGGGTTGCCACTCGAACTCGATGGCGTTGGTGCGGCAGTAGCTCTCGATCGCGCCATGGTCCTCGGTGCCGAACGCCTGCGCGAGCGATGCGCCGATCTCCTCGTTGTAGTTGCGGACGAGCGTCCAGCCCTCCCGCTCGAGTCGCTCGACGAGGTCACCGGGCAGCGCGTCGAGCACCGCCGTCGAGTCCGCCACACCGGTTGCCCCGCCCTTGGCGGGCGCGGACAGGCACGCGAACAGCATCACGCCGGGAAATTCGAGCCGGTAGCTCAGTTCGTGGTGCATGCACATCGGCTGGTTCGGTGGCCACTTCGACGAGGAGTACACGCCCTCGGCGTAGGTTTGCCGCTCTGCGAACCCCTCCCGCTCGGTCATCAGGCCTGCGGTGGCGAGCCCACGGAACACTTCGACGACCTCGGCCGCATCGCGCAGCCCGAGACCGCGGACCAGGACCGCACCGTGCTCGGCGACGACGGCACGCAAGGCATCGCGGTGCCCGGCCGTCCAGCTCGGCCCGTCGCCGGCCCGCACCATCGGCACCCTGCCGAGCTGCAGATCCACGTCCAACAGCAAGGGTGATGAGGACGACATCTCGATCTCCTTTCAGTTCCGACCAGAGGGGGACGTGAGCAGTTCGGGGTGGCTCAGCCGCCGCGCACGAGTACTGTGCGGTTGTCATCGATGCTGATCTGTCGGACCGGCAGATCGCCCGGGTGCTCGCGCATCTCCGTGGCGGGGTTTCCGCCCCACCGCGCGTTCGGTGGCACTTCCTCGCCCTTCATGAGGAAGGAACTGGTGGCGAGTACCGCGCCGTCGCCCGTCGTTACTCCATAGTGGACGAACGCGCCGACGCCGAGGGTGCAGCCGGCACCGATCGCGATGCGGTCCGACTTGAACCCGCCGTCCTCCTGTGAGTGGCACTGGACGATGGTGTCCGCGTTGAGGGTGCAGTCGTCACCGATCGTGGTGAACGTCCGCTCGGGCACGCGCAGGCCGTCGTCGAAGACCCGGCGGCCGACCCGCATACCCAGCAGCCGCCAGATCACGTTCTTGAGCGGGGTGCCGTTGAAGGCGAGGACGTAGGTGAGGGAACTGACTTTCCAGAAGCGTTCGTGCCGCCAGAAGGCGCGGTTGTAGATCGAGCACCCCTGCGGCACCAAGGCCTGCAGCGGCCGGAACAGCCGGTCGACCAGGACGTTGTAGACGACCGTGAAGACGATGACCACTGCGGTGGCCAGTGCGATCGCGAGTGCGAGCGCGCCCAAGGGGTTCAAGAGGTTGATGGCAGCCAGGTAGACCACGGTGACGGACCAGAAGAAAGTCCAGCGCACCAGCAGGAACAGCGTCATGCTGACGGTGTTGTGGATGGTCTTGGCCCTGAGCCCGCGGCGCAGCTCGTCTTCGCTGCTCACGTCGAGCTGCTTGTCGCGCATGACCGATCGCGGGATCTCGAAGCTGGGCGCGCCGAGCAGGCCCACGCCTTCCCGCACCTTTCCGTCGAGGGGAACCATGACCTTCGTCGCGAGGAGGCAGTTGTCGCCTGCCTTGCTCTGCGGCGGGTAGGCGATCATGTTTCCCAGGAAGTTGTCCGGCCCGATCGACGCACGGGAAAGGCGGAACGAGGTGCTGGAGAAATCGGCGTTGATGATGGACAGCCCGTCGGCGACCATCGTTCCGCTGCCGGCCGCGCTGAGGAACGGGGTGTCGTGCTTGACCATTTCGCCGAAGTTCGAACCGGTCTGGCGCACCCCGCGAAGGCTGTAGCCCAGCCAACGCAGGTAGTAGATGATGTAGGAGGTTCCGCCGAAGAGAGTCGTGTAGAACCTGATGTTGGTCGTGCGGGTGATCGCGCGATGGACCCAGTAGTGGAAGCCGTACAGCGGATAGACCTCGTCCGGCTTGATGAAGAGGTTCAGCACGCGCGGAACGGTTCCCACGAGCACGAGGCCGACGAGCAACGCGCCGAAGAAGACCACGGCGGAGACGACCAGCGCGTCACGGAAGAACGTCCAGGTCGTGAGGGACACCGGTGCCGAGTCGAGGAGCGGGCCGAACTCCGGGAGCCGTGGGAGCGCGAAGTCCGCGAGGCCGAACGTCAGCGGCAGACCCAGCAGCAGCAGGTTTCCCAGCTGCACGGTCGAGAAGACCACCCGTCGTGCTTTGCCGACGTCGCGCGCTGTGACCGCCATCTGGTTCGTCTTCTCACCCCGCTGGGCAGGCGAGCCGACCCAGCGTTCCCCGGCCGGAATTGCCTGACCCGCGTGCAGAGCGGACGAGTGCCCGAGCTGAGCCCCGTCACCCAGCGAGGTCCCGATGTCGAGCACCGTCGCCTCGCCGACGATCGCGTCGTTGCCGATGGTCACCGCACCCGTCCGGATGACCCCGTCGTGGGCCTGGTAGCCGTTGAAGAATGAGTCCTTCCGGATCACGGCGCCGTCGCCGATGCTGAGCAGGTCGGTGCACACGGGCAGGTTCCTGGAGAAGATGACGGCGCCGCGCCCGATCTTCGCACCCAGTGCCCGCAGGTACAGCGCGTAGAGCGGTGAACCGACGAACAACATCATCGGGTTCCGCTGGATCAAGGTTTTGACGAGCCAGAAGCGGACGTACGCCAAGCTCCAGACGCGGATCTCCTGAGGCTTCCACCGGCCGATGAGCACCCACTTGACGAGGATCGGAACGGCGCACAGGCCGAGGAAAATCGCGCTGCCGAAAGCGACCGAACGCACGTAGACGCCGACCAGGTTCGGGCTCGTCGAGACCCAGTTGAAGCCCGCCACCCAGACGGCCGCAGTGAGGGCCGGGTAGCCGAGGAGGAACAGGAGCTGCAACGCCCCGCAGAGGACAGATCGACCGAAGCGTCTTTGCTTCGGCGGCTCGATGAGAGCCGCCGGAGTCGCCGGCTGCGAGGAAGACGTGGGGTTGCGGTCGGTTTCGGTGGTGGTGAGGGCTGCTGTGAGGCTTCGAATGGTCGGGTGTTTGTAGACGTCGGGCATCGCTACCGACGGGAGGTCGGGGTGTTTGCGTACTCGTGCGCAGAAGCGGGCCATGACCATGGAGTCGGCGCCGAGGTCGTCGAAGAAGTGGCTGTCGACCGGTACGTGGTCGGTGCCGATGATATCGGTGAGGATTTCGGTGAACTGTCGTTCGTGTTCGGCGAGCGTGGTTGTCGGCTGCGGGGCGGGCGTGGTGGTGACGGCCGCTGTGAGGCTTCGAATGGTCGGGTGTTTGTAGACGTCGGGCATCGCTACCGAGGGCAGGTCGGGGTGTTTGCGTACCCGTGCGCAGAAGCGGGCCATGACCATGGAGTCGGCGCCGAGGTCGTCGAAGAAGTGGCTGTCGGCCGGTACGTGGTCGGTGCCGATGATATCGGTGAGGATTTCGGTGAACTGTCGTTCGTGTTCGGCGAGCGCGGTCGTCGGCTGCGGGGCGGGCGCGGTTGTGGCGGCGAGGGCCCCGGCAAGACTCCGAATCGTCGGGTGTTTGTAGACGTCCGGCATCGACACCGAGGGCAGGTCGGGCCGTTTGCGTACCCGCGCGCAGAAGCGAGCCATCACCATGGAGTCGGCGCCGAGGTCGTCGAAGAAGTGGCCGTCGACCGGCACGTGGTCGGTGCCCACGATCTCAGTGAGCACTTCGGCGAAGAGTCGCTCGCGTTCGGCGAGCACGGTCGGATTGTCAGGCGACTCAGCGGTCAGGACGCCGTGGAAGTTTCCCATTTGATGAACCTCGTGGATCAGAACTTGGAGCGGTCGGCGCGACAAGGGCACCTGACTCATGAACGAAATTCGCGATTTCCTGGGCTGCTGCTGCCGGAACCAGGGCAGGAACACAGCCGGCCGTAAGCCGGCGCGATCCCCCGCAGGAAGGATGGATGCAGCCTCCGGCTGTGGACCTCACGTCATGAGCACAGCCGTGTGATCGCCGGATGCAGGTACGCATCGACCGACACCGGCGGCAGACCCGTGCTCGCTTGAAAGAGGCGGAACGGTGCCCGCGGCGGGGAGTCGGCGCCGAGACCGCGGAAGGAATTGCCGCAAGTCGAGACGCGGGCGCGGCCGGGTGTCGGCGAGCGCGCTCGGAACCGATCGCAGGCGCAGTGCGCTGCGCCGTGCTGCCAAAGGTGCCGTGCGCCGTCGAGCAGCGCCGGCGTCGCCAGAGCGTTCCCGGTGCCGACCCCTGTCTCATGCGACCCAACCCCCGCCAACCCGAAAATCCCCGCGAAGACGTTCTTGATACGCCCCAACGCGAATTTCTGAGAATCGGAGCCGGCTCCACAAGAACATCTATTTTGGTACGCAGTATCCAGGCTAGTGGTGGACGACGCCCGGCTGTCAAGCCTTCAGCAGTGATAATTTACGGGGCAGCCTTTGTGTCCCAGCTGCTCCAAATGGATCTTAGAATTTGTTCGGCGACCAGGTCGACCGGCACGTGATCGGCACGCACGACATCGGCCGGCGCTCGGCGAACACGGGCTCGGCACCGGTCACTGCATCGGCAGATCCGGGTTCCTTGAAGATTTCGTCGGATGTCGTGCCGAGTAGCCGAATGATTCACTCACCTAATAAACTCCATTAACCGGTCAATATTGACTGCTGATCGTGAAAACGGTATTAGTTGCAACACGAGCGCAAATAAAAGCGTTGTAGTCAAGGAGTCATGATCAGGTGGATGTCGAATTCGGATGAATGATTGGTGTGAACAAGGGGTCGGTGTTCCACCGTGCAACGCAACCCGTTCGTTCATCTTTTGTTCAACTTGCTGACGTGCAATGAAGCTCCTCGCATAACGGGCATTAAGGACGTATAGGTCGATAGGCAGGGTGCAGGCACACACACGATGGACGCCATCGCGTCAGAGAAACTGGACACGCAGTTCACGTATCTCGAGAACCGGCTTTCGCGTGGCTGCGCCGGGCTCGATTCGTCGCTGGTGCGGGAACAGGTCGTGCGCGAGCGGTCCCGCTTCGCCGATGCGCGGATCCACGCCTGTCCGCCGGTCCTCGTTGAACGCGCGACCAGGGGCAAGCCGGCCGGGGCGCCACGCCAGGGAACTCCGCGCACGACCGGCTGACGCGGGCGTGTGCTCGCCCGAATCGTGGAGCCCGGCGTCCCCGCAGAGGAGGCGACGCCGGGCTACCCGGCCCGATAGGAGGAGAACATGTCCAACGGCACCGAAATCCGTCCCTTCCGCCTCGACACGCCGGAAGAAGCGATCGCCGACCTGCGTCGCCGGATCACGGCCACGCGCTGGCCCAGCCGAGAGCTGGTCACCGATCGTTCCCAGGGTGTGCAGCTGGCGACCGTCCGCGAGCTGGCCCGCTACTGGACGGCCGATTACGACTGGCGCGCGTTCGAGGCGAAGCTGAACGCCCTGCCGCAGTACACGACCGACATCGACGGCGTCGAGATCCACTTCGTCCACGTGCGGTCGCAACACGGGAACGCCCTGCCACTGATCATGACGCACGGCTGGCCGGGGTCGGTCGTCGAGCTGCTCGAGGTCGTCGGTCCGCTTACCGACCCGACCGCGCACGGTGGGCAGGCCGACGACGCGTTCGACCTCGTCCTGCCGTCGCTGCCCGGCTACGGCTTCTCCGGCGAGCCGACCGAGCTCGGCTGGGAGTCGGGCCGGATCGCCCGCGCGTGGGCGGTCCTGATGGATCGCCTCGGCTACCCGCGTTACGTCGCCCAGGGAGGCGACGTGGGCGCCACGGTCACGGACGCGATGGGCCGCCGAGCACCAGAGGGTCTGCTCGGCATCCACACCACCTTGCTCGCCGCGGCGATCGGGCTCAAGGACCGCCTGCCGGGTGAATCCGAGCAGGAACGCGCAGCGCACGACGCGCTCGACACGTTCATGACGGACGGCTTCGCCTACTTCCTCGAGCAGTCCACCCGGCCGCAGACGATCGGCTACTCCCTGCTGGATTCGCCCGTCGGGCTGGCGGCCTGGATGCTCGACCACGACACGGACAGCTACGACAAGATCTCCCGGGCGTTCGTCGACGGCAGGCCCGCGGGCAATCTCACTCGAGACAACATCGTCGACAACATCACCCTGTACTGGCTGACGGGCACCGGCGCTTCGAGCGCCCGGTGGTACTGGGAATTCGGCCGGGCCCAGGGCCAGGCGCCTCCTGCGGTCTCGGTTCCGGTCGGCTTCACGACGTTCCCCGGCGAGCTCTGGGCTGCTCCGCGCAGCTGGGCCGAGACGGTCTACCCCGGCCTCGCGTATTTCAACGAGGTCGACGCCGGTGGCCATTTCGCCGCCTGGGAGGAACCCGACCTGTTCGCGACGGAAGTGCGGGCCGCGTTCCGGCCGCTGCGGAAATCCTGAGCCTGCTTCGGTTCGCGCGGTGGCCGCGGCCCGCCGCTCCTCGCGCGGCCCCGGGCTTCAGGTTTTCCGCAGCAGACCGAGGGCGCCGGCGGGGAACAGCAAGACCGACAGCAGACCGGCGCAGATCAGCGCGGCGGCGGTGACCTGCGTCAGAAGTCCCGTCGTCACCCCGATCTGGGTCGCGGTGACGACGAACGGCAGAGAGGTCGCCTGGAGCAACGCGGCGGCCGCGGTGCGGCGGGCCCCGAACGCCTTCCGGTACAGCAGCGCGGGAACGCCGCGCACGACCAGCAGGGCGGCGAGGAACAAGGGCACTCTGGCCAGCGCGGCGGGGTCGGCCAGCAGCGCAGGTAGATCCAGCCGCAGGCCGCTGGCGACGAAGAAGACCGGGATCAGGAACCCGTACCCGATGGCTTCGAGTTTGGCCCGGAAGCGAGGGTGCGACGAGCTGTCTCGATCGAGCAGGCCGACGACCGCGCCGGCCAGGAACGCACCGAGGATGCTTTCCAGCCCGAACGCTTCGGCCAACGCGCAGAACGCGATCAGCAGGACGACCGCCGCCCGTACGCGGATCTCGGCGGTGCTGTCCTGCAGCCGCGTCAGCGCCGACCCCAGCCGGCGGGACCGGCCGACGACGGAAACGACAAGCCCGGTGACGGCGACCAGCACCACGAACATGACCACCAGCACCGCCCGGGCACCCCCGCTGGCACCGGCGGAGGAAAACAGCACCGAAAGCAGCACCACGGCCGCGAAGTCAGCCACCGAGCACGCGGCGATGACGGCCTGCCCGAGCGCTCCGCCGGCCTGCCCGGCGTCCTTGAGTATCGGCACAACCAGCCCGAGCGAGGTGGCCGACAGCGTGACGGCGACCAGCAGCGGGCTGGTCACCCACCCGGCGGCGCCGAAACCGAGGCCGGCCAAAACCCCGAGGCCGATGGTGGCGGAGTAGCCGAGCAGCGCCACCCGCAGCGTCCGGCCGTGCAACCGGTGCACGTCGATCTCCAGCCCGGCCAGGAACAGCAGGAACGCCAGCCCCAACAGCGCGACGATCTGCACGGGCAGGTCAGGGTCCACCCAGCCCAGCACCGACGGGCCCACGACGATGCCGGCGACGATCTCCAGCACCACAGCGGGGATCCGCACGGCGGGGAGCAACGCGAGCAACAGCGGCGCGCCGAGCGCGATCGCAGCGACGGCGAAGAGGTTGACGAACTCGACATCCGGCATGACGAGTCCTCCTTCAGCGGATCTCCGGCGATCGGGAGTGCTGTGGTCGAGTCGGCAACCGGCGTCCCCTTTTGCCGCGCTGGTTGCCAACTTGCACCCGTGGTGCGCCCGCGCGAGATGCAGCACGGTCCCGGTCGTGGGGATGCGGTCGCGGTTCGCAAAACCGTTCCCCGGCCCGGCGGAACAGGGGCGAAGAACGCGTGAGCGGGCAATTGACGAACAGGGCGCACGGACCGTGATCGTGGGGTGAGTCCCCGCTTCACACCGATCGGCTCCGGGCCCACTCAGTGCTTCCCACGCGTTACACGGGACGCGACAGCAGCTACGGTTCCGTCCGGTCAGCGGCCACCCGTTTCCGATCGACCTCGAGTTCCCGCTCCGGTGCGAGGATCTCGGTGAGTCGCTGGACGGCGAAGTCCACGAACGGGCGGACGTGAAAAAGCCGGCACGCCGCGCGGCCCACGGTGACTTCACCGCTGCCGAAGCGCTGTTCGAAGTCTCGGCCCACGACGGGGAAGAAGGTGTCCTCGTCGTCGGCGACGTCGACGGTTTCACACCAGATGCGCTGCCGACGGGTGGTCACCGGGAACCGCCGCAGCTTCAAGCGGGGACGCGGAGTGAGCGTTTCGGCGTGGTGGAGGAAACTGTTGCGATCGTGTCCCACGCCGATGAGCAAGATGGTTCCGCGGAGATCGTAAAGGCGCCCCAACGGTGATTCCCGGCCAAGAGCGAAGCCGAGTGATTGCCCTGCCACGATCTGTCCGGCTCGCGCGCCCATCGCGGCCAGCGACACCTGCGGGTGTGAGCTTCGCACGGCGCCAGGCAGTGTGCGGAGTGCCTCCGCGACCGCGCCCGTGCTGGACGGCATGAAACAGTGGAACGTCGGTACTGCGTCCCGTCGTTCCCGGACTCCTTCATCCGGGACGCCGACGTGCTCCGGATCGCGATCGGCGACGTTCGGGGTGAAGGTGGGCACGACGACGGTGCCTGTGGCACCGACGGCGCGGAGCAGGCTGTTCACCACGGTCGCGGCACCGCCGTCGACGGGGCCGAGGCTGGACAGCGACGAGTGCACCATCACGTCCATGCCCTCCTTAACGCCTGCCCGACGCCAGCCCGCGACCAGATCATCAGTGGTGAGTGTGGATCGACTCATCTGTCACTCTCCAGCCCGGACCTCAACGCACGACGATGATCGTCAGCGGAGGACCTGCCCTACGCCGGGACGACGCCAGCCCCCCACGGTACGCGGTCTGCGGGCGATGTTGTTCTGGGAGAACGCCTCGTCCTCGGTGCCGTCGGGGGAGCGCGTGGTGGCCGGTGTGGCAGCTGTGGTAAGCAGGCTGGTGATCAGTCGGCTGCCCCTTGATCAGCAACTCGAGTCCCTGCGTGCGGTGTTGTCCCGCAACGAGGTGTTGACGGAGGTGCTGACGCGGGCTGCGGCGTTGAATCTTCCGGAGTGGTACGCGACCGCCGGGTGCTTGTTCCAGACCGTGTGGAACGTGGTGACGGGCAGGCCACCGGCCAGCGGCATCAAGGACTACGACGTCTTCTACTTCGACGCCGGTGATCTGTCCTGGGAGGCCGAGGACGCGGTGATCAGGGCTGGGCGGGAGGTGTTCGCCGACCTGCCGGCGGAGGTCGAGATCCGGAATGAGGCGCGGGTTCACCTCTGGTACGAGGACAAGTTCGGGGTGGCCTGTCCGCCGTACGACTCCACCGAGGCGGCGATCGACAGTTTCGCGGCGACGACTTGCTGCTTGGGCGTGCGGTCAGAGGCGGACGGTTCGTGGCGGGTGTATGCGCCGCACGGCCTGTCAGACGTGTTCAACCTCGTTGTCCGCCCGAACCCCGTGCTTGCCCCACAATCGGTGTACGAGACCAAGACGACGCGATGGCGGCAGCACTGGCCCGAGCTGACCGTGCTGGACTGGCCCTCCACCCCACCTGATCGACCAGCGTTGGAGTGAGGACCACTGGCTGGTCACGACGGCGCCGGAGAATCGTCCCGGCGTGTCGCTGCTCGGTCCGGCAACCGTTCGTTTCGGGTTCAACGTAGTGTCCAGATTGGACACTACGAGCTGCCGGGCGTCCGCCTGCACGGTGACCCCGGCGCTGGCGAACCAGGTCCTCGACGCGCTGGAAGAGGGCTGGCTGCGTTGTATCCAGGGGAGCGGGCGCCGCACTTGCGGTCCCGCCGGCGGGATCGATACCGGTTCCGGAACCGCCGCCCTCAGACGACTGAAGCCCCACCCCTCCGAAGAGGAGCAGGGCTTCCAAACACTGCCGAGAACCGGTGGTGCGCGATACTGGGATTGAACCAGTGACCTCTTCCGTGTCAGGGAAGCGCTCTCCCGCTGAGCTAATCGCGCGAGGTGGAGACGGGATTCGAACCCGTGTACACGGCTTTGCAGGCCGTTGCCTCGCCTCTCGGCCACTCCACCGTACAGGCTCGAGAGCCTACCGAGCGGACGACGGGATTCGAACCCGCGACCCTCACCTTGGCAAGGTGATGCGCTACCAGCTGCGCTACGTCCGCACTGTCCGCGACTTGGGAGCGTCCGGGCTCGTGACCCGCACCCCGTCGCCGTGGTGTGGAAGAACCATATCGGACGCCGAAAACCGCCCCGTCACCGGGGGGTCATCCGCCGGTTGCGGGGCTGTGATCAGGCGAGATCGTTCGGGATGAGGTGCGTGAGGGCGTCGTCGACGTCGACCCACAGGTGCTCGTTGCCGGGGAGGACCACATCGTAGGTGCGGTCGAGGAAGTCGGCGAGCTCCTGGGCGGAGGCTTCGAACATGGCGTGCCCGGACGGCGAGTTCAGCTCGATGAGCACGGACTCGGGGTCTTCGACCGACGGGCGGATGCGCACGTCCCCGTCGCCGGCGTCGGCCAGGAGGCCGTCGGCGAGGAGGTCGCGGGCGTAGACCCACTCGACCCAGCCCGCGCGGCCGGTGCGGAAAGCGGCCACGACCGCGTAGGGGTCGCGAGTGTCGTAGCGCAGCTCCACCTTGACCGGAACCGCCGGGGTCCGCGGCGCCAGCAGGTCGAAAACCGCTGTCGAGCGGAGCGTCACGTGATCGTTGCGCATCGTCCTACCCTTCGTCTCCCTTCCCGGCCCGGACGACCGAGGACGACGATGAGACGCGCCGGGGACCCGATTCCGTCGCGGGTTCGGTGGAGATCACCCGTCCGTGGTCATCGGTTCCGGCCGTCCGTCGTCGCCCGCGCCGCGCAGCCTTCCGCGGGCGCCCGCTGGGCAACCACACGTACATACTGCGCGGTTCGACCGCCGCGCGATAGCACCGTCGCACGGATGTCGGGGCGGGGCGCGAGCGCCCCCACCGCGGAACAACCCCGGCTAGCTCGGGGTTGTTCGTTCCGTATCCGCTGGTAGACGGAGCGTGGTTGGGGGTTACCACCCGTTTGCAGGCCCTCGAAAGTCGTGCGGTAGAGTTCTGTTCACACCGCGAGCGGGCGATTAGCTCAGCGGGAGAGCGCTTCGTTCACACCGAAGAGGTCACTGGTTCGATCCCAGTATCGCCCACCACCACGAGGCCCCGGATCCGTGATCCGGGGCCTCGAGTGTTTTCCGGGAAAGAATTTTCCCAGGTCAGCACCTCGCCCGGCGGCTGCCCTCCGAAGGTGATCTTCGCGCCGCTCATCACGGCTCGGCTACAGCCGGAAGCCGGGGCTCCGGATGCAACCTGCAGATTGCCAGAGGAACGTCGACACGTTCCGGTCGTGCGTCGCCACTTCTGTCGCATCCGAGACGGTGTCGGTGACTTGAGTGTGATCCTGGGCACTTTTCCGACGAGGGGTCGGTGCAGACCACCCGAACGGCCGCATCGGCGCCGCGCCAACACCTCGGCCGCGCCGCCGGCCGGCGCCGCGAAGCCGCCTCTGGAGCGCTGGAACGCCAGTCTCGAAGTTCGAAGGTTTCCGTTCGGGACGCGGCCGTTCCGGTGAATCTGCAGGGTTGCGGCGTTGGTCACGACTCGGCCACCGGTGCGGCGAGACGGGCGAACGGCACCGTCTGCCGCCGGGAGCGCGGCGTGACCGGCGGAGGCGCGGCGCGCCTGTACTCCGAGGGGTGTGAAGCGAGGATGATCGACGCGGGCCCGGGTGGGGTTCGTGGTGTGACGAAAACGCGACGCGGTGACATCGAGACGCAGAATGTCACCGCGAACCTGGTCTGATCCGGTGTCCGCCCGAGTGGCGTCCCGGCGGCTCCACTGTGGACGTATCCGGGCGGGAGTGTCCACAGTGGAACAGTCTGCCGTCGGAACGGCCCGGCTCCGGCCTTCGGCCGTGGTGGAAACTTGACTACATTCCGTAGTGATCGGTGGGTTGCTTCGCATTACTCATCGTCATCATCCCGTTATCATCAAGCCATTCATTTGCGTGAAAGACCTGCAGGATGTGGCTCGAAATCCTTGTAACGATGCCCTGAGAGCGGCCGATACCTTGGCGTGTGTCGCTCCTTTGGTGGCTGAATCGGGTGCGATTGCGATCACCCTCGGTGATGGCGGTCGTTCACGCAGCGTGCCGGCGGAGGCCTTCGAACCATGCTCCTGGGAGGTCTGATGGAAGAGTCGGTGCGGCCTTCGTCCACGGTCAGCGAACCGCCGCCGCACATCGACCTCCAGGCGATCCCCGCGGCGCGGGGCGCGGAGCCGGCGGGCGTCGAATCGGCGTCGGCGAAGTCGCACCCGGCGTCGTGGGAGAGGCGGTACCGCGCCTGGGTCGTCGCGAGCGACATCGTCGCCGCGTTCGTGGTGATCGGCGTGAGCGCCTTCGTGATCGACCGCGTGGCGCCGCAGGACATGCACGCGATCGGCACGGCGCTGGCCGTGTTGTGCGCACTGCCCGTCTGCCGCGCGTGGAGCCCGCGCGTGCTCGGCGAGGGGCCTGAGGAGTACCGGACGCTCGGGCGCGGCCTCGTCGTGGCCGCCGTGCTCGTGGCCCTGGGCGGCCTGCTCTTCCGCGCCCTGGACGTGCAGCCGTGGGTGTTCATCGTCGTCCCCGTGATCGCGCTCTTCGCGTTCCCGCAGCGCTATCTCCTGCGCCAGGTGCTGCACCGGCAGCGCCGCCGGGGGCTGTGCCTGCTGCCGGTGATGGCGGCCGGCAGTCCCGAGACGGTCGCGGATCTGATCGCGCGCACCAAGTCCGAAGCGCACGTGGGCTGGCGCGTCGAGGCGGTGTGCACGCTCACCGGGCACGGCGCGGACCGCGACAGCGGTGAGATCGACGGGGTTCCGGTCGTCGGCAGGCTCGAGGAGCTGTCGCGGCACGTGCGCCGCGGCGGGTACCGCGTCGTCGCGGTCACCGGCGACCAGTACTGGAACCCGAAGCGCTTGCAGCGGCTCGCGTGGGACCTGGAGGGCACGACGGCGGACCTGGTCGTGGCACCGGTGCTGATGGACATCGCGGGCCCGCGGCTCAACGTCTCGGGGGTGCTGGGCATGCCGCTGCTGCGGGTCACGGCGCCGCGGTTCACCGGCGGCCGCCGGCTCGTGAAGGAGGCCCTCGACCGCTGCGGCGCGGCGTTCCTGCTCACACTGTTCTCCCCGGTGCTGCTGACGATCGCGCTCGCGGTCAAGCTCGGGGACCGCGGGCCGGTGATCTACCGGCAGCGCCGCGTCGGCAAGGACGGCGAGAGCTTCACGATGCTCAAGTTCCGCACGATGGTCCCCGACGCCGACAAGATCCGCCGGAACCTCGAGGGCGACAACGAGGGGGCGGGCCCGCTGTTCAAGATGAAGCGCGATCCGCGCGTGACCCGCGTCGGCGGGTTGCTCCGCCGCTACTCGCTCGACGAGCTGCCGCAGCTGTTCAACGTGCTGTCGGGCCGCATGTCCCTCGTCGGCCCGCGCCCGCCGCTGCCGGAGGAGACGCGGCAGTACGCACCCGACGCGCGCCGCCGCCTGCTCGTGAAGCCGGGACTGACGGGCCTGTGGCAGGTCAGCGGCCGCAGCGACCTGACGTGGGCCGAGAGCATCCGCCTCGACCTGCGGTACGTGGAGGACTGGTCGCTGGCGCTGGACCTGGTCATCCTGTGGAAGACCTTCCGCGCCGTCGTCGCCGGCCAGGGCGCCTACTGAGCCGCGCCGCGAACGGCCCGTCCGGCGGCCGCCGACCCCGTGGGGGCCGGCGGCCGCTTCGCGTCCGCGACCGGCACTGCGCGGTGGGCGCGGCGGGTGCGGGACCTCGTGACGGTGGCCCGGCACCGTCACGGGGGAGCCGATCCGGGCCGCCCGGTGCCACCGGGGCGGGGTGCGCGGCGTTAGCGCCGCCAGGCGTCAGGCGCCCACGGGCCGCCGACTAGCATCGACGGGAGTCATCCTCGTCACTTGCCCCAGAAGGAGCCGATCGTGTCGCATCCGCCGTCAGCCGCCGCCGTCCCCGCCGAGCGCGTGGTGGTCGCGGCGGGCACTACGGCGGGCGCCGCGGTCCGCGAAGCCGGGTTGCCGACCAAGGGTCCGGACACGGTCGTCGTCGTGCGCGACGCCGAGGGCAAGCTGCGCGACCTGGCGTGGGCGCCCGAGGCCGACACCGAGGTGGAGCCCGTCGCGGCGAGCACCGAGGACGGCCGCAGCGTGATCCGCCACTCGGCCGCGCACGTGCTCGCCCAAGCTGTGCAGCAGGAGTTCCCCGAGGCGAAGCTGGGCATCGGCCCGCCGGTGAAGGACGGTTTCTACTACGACTTCGCGGTCGACAAGCCGTTCACGCCCGAGGACCTGCAGGCGCTCGAGAAGCGCATGAAGCAGATCGTGAAGGGCGCGCAGCAGTTCTCCCGCCGCGTCTTCGACTCCGTCGAGGAGGCCAAGGAGGAGCTGGCGGACGAGCCGTTCAAGCTCGAGCTCGTCGACCTCAAGTCCGAAGTGGACACCTCCGAGGTGATGGAGGTCGGCGGTGGTGAGCTCACCATCTACGACAACCTCGACCCGCGCACGAAGGAGCGCGTGTGGAGCGACCTCTGCCGCGGCCCGCACGTGCCCACCACGAAGTTCATCCCCGCGTTCAAGCTGACCCGCGTGGCCGCCGCCTACTGGCGCGGCAGCGAGAAGAACCCGCAGCTGCAGCGGATCTACGGCACGGCGTGGGAATCGGCCGAGGCGCAGGACGCGTACCTGGAGCGCATCGCCGAGGCCGAGCGGCGCGACCACCGCCGGCTCGGTGCCGAGCTGGACCTGTTCTCCTTCCCCGAGGAGATCGGCTCCGGCCTGCCGGTGTTCCACCCGAAGGGCGGCATCATCCGCCGCGAGCTCGAGAATTACTCGCGCCGCCGCCACGAGGAGGCCGGCTACGAGTTCGTGAACACGCCGCACATCTCCAAGGGCGAGCTGTTCCACACCTCGGGCCACCTGCCCTACTACGCCGACACGATGTTCCCGCCGGTCAAGTTCGAGGACGAGGACTACTACCTCAAGGCCATGAACTGCCCGATGCACAACCTGATCTACCGCTCGCGCGGGCGGTCGTACCGGGAGCTGCCGCTGCGGCTGTTCGAATTCGGCACGGTGTACCGCTACGAGAAGTCGGGTGTGGTCCACGGCCTCACCCGCGTGCGCGGCCTCACGATGGACGACTCGCACATCTACTGCACCAAGGAGCAGATGCCGGGCGAGCTGCGGTCGCTGCTCAAGTTCGTGCTCGACCTGCTGGCCGACTACGGCCTCTCCGACTTCTACCTCGAGCTGTCCACCCGCGGTGACTCCGACAAGTTCATCGGCGAGGAGTGGGAGTGGGAGGAGGCCACGGAAACGCTGCGGCAGGCGGCGATGGACTCCGGCCTCGAGCTCGTGCCCGACCCGGGCGGCGCCGCGTTCTACGGCCCGAAGATCTCCGTGCAGGCCAAGGACGCCATCGGCCGCACCTGGCAGATGTCCACGATCCAGCTGGACTTCAACCAGAACAAGCGCTTCGGCCTCGAGTACACCGCACCGGACGGCTCGCGCCAGCGCCCGGTGATGATCCACCGCGCGCTGTTCGGTTCGATCGAACGGTTCTTCGGCGTGCTCACCGAGCACTACGCGGGCGCGTTCCCGGCGTGGCTCTCGCCGGTGCAGGTCGTGGGCATCCCGATCACCGGCGACCAGGTCGAGTACCTCCACGGGGTGGAGAAGGCGTTGCGCGACAAGGGGATCCGCGTCGAGGTCGACGCGAGCGACGACCGGATGCAGAAGAAGATCCGCACGCACACCACGCAGAAGGTGCCGTTCCTGCTCCTGGCCGGCGCGAAGGACGCGGAGGCGGGCGCGGTGTCGTTCCGGTTCCGCGACGGCGGCCAGATCAACGGCGTGTCCGTGGACGCGGCCGTCGAAGCCATCGCCGAGTGGATCGCCCGCCGCGAGAACGACTCGCCGAGCGTCGAGGCCGTGGAGAAGATCCTGCGGTGAGCGACCTGGACGGTCCCGAGATCGTCGAGCAGGACGGCGTGGGGGTCCCGGACGCGCTGCAGCGGCTGTGGACCCCGCACCGGATGGCCTACATCAAGGGGCAGGAGAAGCCGGATGGCGACGAGCCGGACGGCTGTCCCTTCTGCCGGATCCCCAGCCTCGACGACGAGACGGCGCTGATCCTGGCGCGCGGCGAAACGGTGTACGCGGTGCTGAACCTGTACCCGTACAACCCGGGGCACCTCATGGTGGTGCCCTACCGCCACGTGGCCGACTACACCGACCTCACCGTCGACGAGACGCGCGAGCTGGCCGAGTTCACGCAGCACGCCATGCGCGTGGTGCGGGAGGTCTCGGCGGCCCACGGGTTCAACATCGGGATGAACCAGGGCGTGATCGCCGGCGCGGGCATCGCGGCGCACCTGCACCAGCACCTGGTGCCGCGCTGGGGCGGCGACGCGAACTTCATGCCGGTGATCGGCCAGACGAAGGTGCTGCCGCAGCTGCTCGGCGAAACGCGGAAACTCCTGGCGGACGCCTGGTGAAGAACGGGCGACGCGGGAGTGTACGGACGCGGTAATTGAGCCCTCAATCAGGGGTAGCATGGTGGTATGTCCGAACCTCGATGGCTCACCGACGAAGAGCAGCAAGTCTGGCGTGATTTCTCCCAGGCGGCCGCGATGCTGCAGGCGCACCTCGAGGGTCAGCTGCAGCACGAATCGGGCATGCCGCACACGTACTACGAGGTCCTCGTCTCGCTGTCGGAGGCCGAAGACCGCCGGCTGCGCATGAGCGAGCTCGCCGACGCCCGCCGGTCGTCGCGCAGCCGTCTCTCGCACGCGGTGGCGCGCCTGGAGGCGAAGGGCTGGGTGCGGCGCGAGTCGTGCCCCACCGACAAACGCGGCGCGTGGGCCGTGCTCACCGACGCCGGCTTCGCGGCGCTGCAGGAAGCCGCGCCCGGGCACGTCGAAGCCGTGCGCGAAAGCCTGTTCGACCCGCTGACGCCGCACCAGGTGCGGCAGCTGGGGGAGATCAGCAAGGCGGTGCTGGCCCGCCTGTCGCCGCGCTGCGCGGCCGCGGCGGAGGCCGCCGAGGCGGGCGAATTCGTGGCCCCGGTCGTCGAACTGCCGAAATCCGGCTGATCGCCCGGCGGGTCGCGGGGCGGGGACGTGGGGCCCGCGCGCCGGGGTCGATAGGCTTTCGTGGCCCACCCACCCCCTAGTCAGGTGCACCAGACGACGAGATGCTCAACATTTTCGCCCGTGCTTCAGTCTCCCGCGTCACCGACCCGATCGGCCGGACGCTGGTCCGCGTCGGACTGACGCCGAACGCGATGACCGTGATCGGCACCGCGGGTGCCGTGGCGTGCGCGCTCGCCTTCTTCCCGCAGGGGCTCCTGCTGTGGGGGACGTTCACCGTGTGGGGGTTCGCGATGCTGGACCTCCTCGACGGCGCGATGGCCAGGGCCCGCGGCTACGGCACGCCGTTCGGCGCGGTCCTCGACGCGACCTGCGACCGGCTCGTCGACGGCGCGCTGTTCGCCGCGATCGCCTGGTGGTGCTTCGCCGTCGACGACAACAACCGCGCCGGTGCCGCCGCCCTCATCTGCCTGGTGCTCGCCCAGGTGATCTCCTACGTGAAGGCCCGCGCCGAGGCGTCGGGCCTCGAAGCCGACGGCGGGCTCATCGAGCGCGCCGAGCGGCTCATCATCGCGCTCGTCGGCACCGGCCTGCACGGATTCGGCCTGCCTTACACGGTCGAGATCACGCTGTGGCTGCTCGCGGTGCTGTCCGCGGTCACGCTCGTGCAGCGCGCCGCCGCCGTCGCGAGCGCCGCCCGGGCCGCGACAGCCGCACAGTCAGCGCAGTCACCGCAGTCACCGCAGTCACCGCAGTCACCGCAGGCCACGCCACCCGCTCAGACCACGGATGCGGAGCGAGCCGCGTCCGCGGACAGCGAGCCGACCACCTCGGCACCCGCCGAACAGCCGGCCGGCGACGTGCAGCCAGGCGGGGCGAAGCCGTGAGCGCGCTGTCCCAGCGGCTCGGTGAGTTCGGCTACGCGACGGGCTGGCGGCTCGCGCGCCGGCTCCCCAGGCCGGTGGGGACGGCGGTGTTCGCGCTCGGCGCCGACGTTGCCACGCGCCGCGGCGGCGGTGGCGTGCGGCAGCTGCGCGCGAACCTCACGCGGGTCGTGCCGCAGGCCGACGAGCAGGAGCTCGACGAGCTCGTGCGCCGGGCCATGCGCTCGTACGCCCGCTACTGGTACGAGTCGTTCCGGCTTCCCTCGACCGACAAGGACAAGCTGCTCGCGAACTTCACGATCACCGGGGTCGAGAACATCGACGCCGCCCTGGCCGAGGGCAACGGTGCGGTGATCGCGCTCCCGCACAGCGGCAACTGGGACGTCGCGGGGGTGTGGCTGGCGAGGTACCTCGGCGGCTTCACGACGGTCGTGGAGCGGCTCAAACCCGAGTCGCTGTTCCGCCGGTTCGTGGCCTACCGCGAGTCGCTCGGGTTCGAGATCGTGCCGCTCACCGGGGACAGCGCGGCGATGCGCGTGCTGCTGAAGCGGTTGCGCGAGAACAAAGTCGTCTGCCTCGTCGGCGACCGCGACCTCACCACGAGCGGCCTCGAGGTGAAGTTCTTCGGCGAGCGGACGCGGATGCCCGCGGGCCCGGCCCGGCTGGCGGCGACCACCGGCGCGGCGCTGCTGCCGGTGGGGTCCTGGTACAGCGGCGACGGCTGGGAGCTGCGGGTGCACCCGCGCATCCGCGTCACCGCGCGCGCCGAGGTGCCCGCGGCCACGCAGGCGCTGGCCGACGTGTTCGCCGGCGACATCGCCGCGCACCCGGCCGACTGGCACATGCTGCAGAAGTTCTGGCTCGCCGACCTCGAGGCGGCGGAGCTCGCCGGTCTCGAAGAAGCGAGCTGACCCGGTGGCGGGCGGGCTGAAGATCGGGATCGTGTGCCCTTACTCCTTCGACGTACCCGGCGGGGTTCAGGGGCACGTGATCGACCTCGCGCGGGCGCTCATCGAGCGTGGCCACCGCGTCTCGGTGCTGGCGCCGGCCGACGAAGACGCGCAGTTGCCGGACTTCGTGCACCCCGCCGGCCGCGCGCTCGGCATCCCGTACAACGGCTCGGTCGCCCGGCTCCAGTTCGGCCCCGTGTCCTACGCGCGGGTGCGGCGCTGGATCCGCGACAACGGCTTCGACGTGCTGCACCTGCACGAACCCACCGCGCCGAGCCTGTCGCTGCTCGCGTTGAAGGTCGCGGACGGCCCGATCGTCGCGACGTTCCACACGGCCACCACGCGCTCGCGCACGCTGGCGGCGTTCCAGCCGGTGCTGCGGCCCCTGCTGGAGAAGATCACCGCGCGCATCGCGGTGTCGGTGCTCGCCCGGCGCGTGCAGGTGGAGCACGCGGGTGGCGACGCGGTGGAGATCCCCAACGGCGTCGACTCGGAGTTCTTCGCCCGCGCGACACCGCTGGAGGGCTACCCGCGCGCCGGCGGCACGGTCGGGTTCGTCGGCCGGTTCACCGAACCCCGCAAGGGCATGGACGTGCTGCTGGAGGCGGCGCGGCGGCTGCTGCCGGAGTTCGAGGAGCTGCGGCTGCTCGTCGTCGGCCGCGGTGATCCGGACCAGCTGCGCCGCATGGCGGGACCCGAGCTGTGGCCGCACGTGGAGCTGCTCGGCCAGGTCGACGACGCGACGAAAGCCCGGGCGCTGCGCAGCGTCGACGTGTACTGCGCGCCCAACACCGGGGGCGAGAGCTTCGGCATGATCCTGACCGAGGCGATGGCCGCCGGCACGCCCGTGCTGGCGAGCGGCCTCGACTCGTTCCGCCGCGTGCTCGACGACGGCAAGGCCGGGATGCTCACCACGACCGGTGACGCGGGCTCGCTCGCCGACGGCCTGCGGGAGCTCCTCGGCGATCCGGCTCAGCGCGCGTCGCTGGCCGCGGCGGCGGGGGAGCGGGTCACGGCGTACGACTGGTCGGTCGTCGTCACGCAGGTGCTGCGCGTGTACGAAACCGCGATCGCGGCCGATCCGCGGCTGGTCGTCGCGGGGGAGCGGGAGCTCGCGCAGTGACCTGGCTGGGGTGGCTGATCCCGGTGCTGGCCGCGATCGTCGTGCTCGGTGGGCTTTTCCTCGTGGCGACGGCCAACCGGCTCGACCGCCTGCACGTCCGCATGGACGCCGGCTGGGCCGCCCTCGACGCCGCCCTCGCGCGGCGCGCGGTGGTCGCCCGCGCCGTGGCCGCGGTGCTGGACGGGGACGGGACCGGGCTGCGGGTGGCCGCCGAACGGGCCGAGGGCGCGTCACGGGCCGAGCGCGAAGTGGAGGAGAACGAGCTGACGCTCGTCCTCGCGCGCGTGAGCCGGACCGGGTTGCCGGCCGCGCTCGCCGAAGAGCTCACCGACGCCGAGCACCGGGTGGTCATAGCGCGCCGCGTGCACAACGACGCCGTGCGCGACACGCTCGCGTTGCGGCGGCGGCGGAAGGTCCGGTACTTCCGCCTCGCCGGCACCGCACCGCTGCCGGAGTACTTCGAGTTCGCTGAACCCGACCTGTGACGGTGGCAGACTGAGGCGCATGACCGTCGAACCCGATGCCTGTGCCGTCGCCCATGGAGCTCCCGACCCGGACGCCGACGAGCGGACGCTGGTCGCCGTGTTCGCCTCGCCGGTGGCGCGGTACCTGCTGAGCTACGCCGCCGACCTGGGCTACCGGACCGTGCTGTTCGAGCCCGACGCCGCGCGGGCGACCGACGTGCAGACCGCGTGCGACATCCGGACCGTGCTGCCGGGGCTCGACAAGACCGCGGACGTGGTCGTGACGGACCACCACCGGGCGGAGCTCGGTGTCGTGCTGCGGGATGCGCTGGCGGGGGAGCCGCGGTGGGTGGGGGTGCTGGGGAATCCTCGGCACGAAGGGCCTCATGTGGCGGCGTTGACGGGGCTCGGGGTGGCGCCCGGGGAGATCGCGCGGGTGCATCGGCCGGTGGGGTTGAACATCGGGTCGAGGAAACCGGCGGAGATCGCGATCGCGGTGCTGGCCGGGTTGCTGGCTGATCGGAATGGGAAGCCTGGGGGGTTTGAGTTCTGAGGGTCGGGGGCGGCTCGTCGCGCGGGAGACGTTGCGGCTAGTGGGTCGCGGGTGGCTCGTCGCGCTGGCGCGCGACGTTGCGCACGAAGGGGCGGGGGCACCCCGATTTTTGATTGTTTCTACGGTTCTGGGCCGGTTGTCAAGGCTGGAATGCGTGCCTTGACAACCGGCCCAGAACCGTGAAGGGCGCGGGGATCGTGGTGCAGGGGTGGGGCTGGGTGCACTGGTGAGGTGCGTTGTCGGGTTGCGGTTGGTGGTGCGGTTTTCGTGGTGGGGTGGTTGTGCGTGGGCTTTTACGTGGGGACGGCGGCGCCTTCCGGTAGGGGTTCGAAGCGGGCGTGGTGCCTGGTGAAGGTGGCGGTGCCGGAGGTCAGCGAGCGGAGGTCGATGGCGTAGCGGAGCAGTTCCGCGGCGGGGACTTCGGTGTGGATGACCGTGCGGCCGCCTTCGCCGGATTCGGTGCCGAGGACGCGGCCGCGGCGGGAGGACAGGTCGCCGAGGACGGTGCCGAGGTGGTCGTCCGGCAGGGTGATGTCGACGGAGTCCAGGGGTTCCAGCAGGGTGATGCGGCTGGCGGCCGCGGCTTCGCGCAGGGCGAGTGCGCCGGCGGTCTGGAACGCGGCGTCGGAGGAATCGACGCTGTGCGCCTTGCCGTCCACCAGGGTCACGCGGACGTCGACGACCGGGTGGCCGTCGAGCAGTCCCCGCTTCAGCTGCGCGCGGACGCCCTTTTCCACGCTCGGGATGAACTGGTGCGGCACCGAGCCGCCGACGACCTTGTCGACGAACTCGAACCCGCCGCCGCGGGGCAGGGGCTCGACTTCGATGTCGCAGACGGCGAACTGGCCGTGGCCGCCGGACTGCTTCACGTGGCGGCCGTGCCCGCGGGCGGGCTTGGCGAACGTGGAGCGCAGGCTGATCCGCACGGGTTCGGTGTCGACGTCCGCGCCGCCGGCGCGCAGGCGCGAGAGCACCACGTCGGCGTGCGCTTCGCCCATGCACCACAGCACGAGCTGACCCGTCTCGGCGTTGCGGTCGAGCCGCAGCGTCGGGTCGCCCGCGACGAGGCGGGAGAGGTTGCGCGACAACGTGTCCTCGTCGCTGCGGGTCTTCGCGACGATGGCGACCGGCAGCAGCGGTTCGGGCATCCGCCACGGTTTCATCACCAGCGGGTCGTCGGGGGAGGAGACGGTGTCGCCCGTCTCGGCCGAACCGATCTTCGTCAGCGCGCACAGGTCGCCCGCGACGCAGTACGGCACCTCGCGCAGCGAGGAGCCGAGCGGGGAGTAGAGGTGCGCGACGCGCTCGTCGGCGTCGTGGTCCTCGTGGCCGCGCTCGGCCAGGCCGTGGCCCGACACGTGCACCGCGTGCTCCGGCCGCAGCGTCCCCGAGAACACCCGGACCAGCGACACGCGGCCGACGTAGGAGTCGACCGCCGTGCGCACGACCTCCGCGGCGAGCGGCCCGCCCGGATCGGCCGTCAGCGCGCCGTGCTCACCGCCTTCGGGCGTGGTGACCCCGGGCGGGGTGTGCTCGAGCGGCGACGGGAACGCGCGGACGATCCCGTCGAGCACCTCCGCCAGCCCGATCCCGCTCGTGGCGCACACCGGGATCACGGGGTGGAACGACCCGCGCGCCACCGCCGTCTCGAGGTCGGAGATGAGCGTGTCCTCGGAGATCTCCTCGCCGCCGAGGTAGCGCTCCATCAGGGTCTCGTCCTCGCTCTCGGCGATGATCCCCTCGATGAGCTCGTTGCGGGCCTCGGTGAGCCCGTCGAGGTCGGCCGCGTCCGGGGCGCCGACGCGCGGTGGGTAGCCGGCCGAGTAGTCGAAGTAGCGCTGGGTGATGAGCCCGACGAGCCCGTCGCGAGCGGGCAGGTACAGCGGCAGCACACCGGCGCCGAACGCGGCCTGGCACGCGGCGATCTCGGCGAGCGCGTCGGCGCGGTGGTGGTCGAGCCGCGAGACGACCACGGCCCGGGGCATCCCGACGGAGGCGCACTCCTCCCACACGGCCACGGTCGCGGCGTCGACACCTTCGGCGGCGCAGACCACGAACAGGGCGGCGTCGGCCGCCCGCAGCCCGGCGCGCAGCTCGCCCACGAAGTCGGCGTACCCGGGAGTGTCGATGAGGTTGATCTTGTGCCCCTGGTGCATCACCGGCGCCACGGACAGCCCGACGGAGCGCTGCTGGCGGACCGCGGCGGGGTCGTGGTCGCACACCGTGGTGCCCTCGACGACCGAGCCGGCGCGCGGGACGGTGCCGGACGCGGCGAGCAGCGCTTCGGTGAGAGTGGTCTTCCCGGACCCGGAGGGCCCCACGAGCACGACGTTGCGAACCTTGGCGGGGTCGTCCACAGCGACGGCGGCCCCGGTGTCGGTACTCCTGCTCTGCTTGTCGGCCATGGCGACTCCTCGGCGAACGGCTGGTGTACGCGATGTGTCCACGATCACACACCCGCTACCCTGGCCAGGGCAAGGCGGGGCGGGGTTACCACGCGTTTGCTCCGCGTTCCGGGCGCGGGTCGCCGATGGCCGAAGCACCGCCCCGTGGCCGCCGCAGTGATCAATCGATCGTGGACTCGGGCCGGCCCGAGTTCGGCGCTCGATCATGCGGCGAGCTTCCGGTGTCGCCCCATCGGGCGAAACTGCGCGCGGTGCGGGAACGCCCGAATCCGGCCGGACCCGGGTTCGAATTCGGCAGTACGGCCGACGTGAACCACCTCGATCCGGAAATGCCGGATCGCGACCGAGCAAATCACGGCGTGCGCCCTTCCCGCCCCCGAATCGTCGCCGGTGCAGCACGAACTCGGTTTCCCGCAGCGCGTCACCCCCACCTGAATGTCCACAACGGATCCTTCTACACTGCCCCGATCTCCGTTTCCTTGAGGGAGGAAAGTGCTGGATCTGGCGTGGTCGGTGGACGAACTCGCGCGAACGAGGCTCGCGTTTTCGCCGTTGTGGGAAATCGTCGCGAGCGTGCGCGTGCTGGCGCGGCCGGGGGAGCACGCGTTGCACCTGCCGTGGGTGCGCCAGGCCTCGGCGGCCCTGGCCGACGCGGGGATCGACGTGGCCCCGCTCGCCGATCTCGTCGCCGGCCGGTCCGTGCCGCGCTTCCTCGCGCCCGCGCCGAGTTCCCCGGTGCCGCAGCTGGCGGACGAGCTCGCCGACCTGCGTGACGTCTCGCCGCGCACGGTGCGCCGGGAGATCGAATCGATGGATCCGACGCGTCCGGTCTCACTCACGCGCCTGCACCGCGACCCGGAAGCCGGGCTCGACCGGCTCGCCGGCCTCATGGAGCGGTACTGGGCCGTGGCGCTGGCCCCCGCGTGGCCGCGCATGCGCGCCCTGCTCGAGGGCGACGTGCTGCACCGCTCGCGGCTGCTCGCGGCCGGCGCGGTCGAGGACCTGTTCCACGACCTCGGGCCCGCCGTGCACTGGGCCGAAGGCGCTCTCACGGTGGCCCAGCGCCGGATCCCCGCGACGGGCGCCCCGCACGGACGCGGGCTCGTGCTGGTGCCCTCGGTGTTCGTCTGGCCGCGGGTCGTTTCGCGCACCCACGCCGGCTGGCAGCCCGTCCTGCGCTACCCGGCCCGCGGCATCGCCGGCCTGTGGGAAACGGGCGGCACCACGTCTTCACCGGCCCTGCGCGGAGTGCTGGGCCGCAGCCGCAGCGCGCTGCTGACCTCGCTCGCCACGCCCGCCGACGCCGGCGACCTGGCGCGCCGAACGGGGCTGAAGCCGTGCGTTGTCGTGAAGCACCTGCAGCTGCTGCAGGCCGCGGGCCTCGTCACCGTCGCCGACGACGGTGTCTGCTCACGCACCCTCGCCGCCGAAGCTCTGGTCACTGCGGGGGCCGACTGAAGCTCAGGGGACGCCCGCGAGGCGCAGCAGCGCGGCCGTCGCCGCCGCGGCCACGACGACCACGACGAACGGCGCCTTCCGCCACGCCAGCACGCCCCCGACCAGCACCCCGGCGGGCCGGGCGAAGCCGGCGAACGCGTGGCCCTCGGTGAACGCGCTGGTCGCGACGAGCGCGGCGAGCAGCACGACCGCGGCGAGCGCCATCAGCCGCTGCGCCCGCGGCGACAGCCGCACGCGCTTGCGCAGGACCGGGCCCGCGAAGCGGAACGCGAACGTGCCCGCCCCCAGGACGACGGTGGCCACCAGCAGTTCGACGCCGTCCATCAGTGCGCTCCCTCGAGGTGCTTCGGTTCCTTCGCCGCCACCCCGATCAGCACCCCGGCCAGGGCGAGCAGCACCGGCAGCCCGGCGGGCAGGAACGGCGTCGCCACGAGCGCGATCACCACCCCCACCAGCACCGGCAGCCGCGACGCGCGGTCACGCAGCGCGGGCAGCACGAGGGCCAGCAGCACGGCCGGGAACGCCGCGTCCAGGCCGAACGCGGCGGTGTCGCTGATCGCGGTGCCGGCGAACGCGCCGAGCACGACGCCGGCGTTCCAGCACACGAACAGGCCGATCCCGCAGCCCCAGTACGCGGCTCGGCGGCGGTCGGTGTCGCGCTGGGCCAGGGCGAACGCGACGGACTCGTCGATCATCACGTGGCTGCCGGCGATCCGGGCCGCCCACCGCGAGCCGAACACGTCGCCGACCGCGAAGCCGAACGGCAGGTGCCGCGCGTTCACCAGCAGGCCGGCCACGACGGCGGCCAGCGGGTTGCCGCCGCCGGCGATGATGCCGACCAGCATGAACTGCGACGCGCCGGCGAAGACCAGCAGCGACAGCAGCATCGGGGCCCACAGCGGGAAGCCCGAGCTCACGGCGATGGCGCCGTACGACACGCCGACGAGGCCGTCGGCCAGGCAGACGAGTCCGATGTCCCGGGCGAGGTCCCGGTCGAGTGTTCGCCAAATCGAACGCATAGTGCCTTATGCTGAACACAGCACCGGGTGTTCGTCAAGACGAACGAGCAGACTGATGGAGCGAACACACATGTCGCAGGACAACGGCGGCGCGCCGCTGGAGATCATCGCCTCGTCGCTGCGCCGCGAACGCGCGCGGGCGGGTCTGTCGCTCACGGAGGTCGCCCGGCGGGCCGGCCTGGCGAAGTCCACGTTGTCGCAGCTGGAATCCGGTTCGGGCAACCCGAGCGTGGAGACGCTCTGGGCCCTCGGCGTCGCGCTCGACGTGCCGTTCTCCCGGCTCGTGGAGCCCGATCGGCCCCAGGTCCGCGTGATCCGCGCGGGCAAGGGGCCGACGGTGTTCGCCGAGCACGCCGACTACGCGTGCACGCTGCTGTCCGCGTGTCCGCCTTCGGCGCGCCGGGACATGTACGTGATCCGCGCGGAGCCGGGCACTCCGCGGCGGTCGGACCCGCACATGAACGGCGTGGTCGAGCACATCGTGATCTGCGCCGGACGGGCCCGCGTCGGCGTGACCGACGACCCGGTCGAGCTGCTGCCCGGCGACTACATCTCCTACCCCGGGGACGTGCCGCACCTCTTCGAGGCGCTGGAACCCGGCACGTTCGGGGTGGAGATCTCCGAATACTCCTGAGGGCTCACCAGCCGCGCTCGGCGAGGCGGTGCGGCTCCGGCAGCTCCTCGACGTTGATGCCGACCATGGCCTCGCCCAGGCCGCGCGACACCTTGGCCAGCACGTCCGGGTCGTCGTAGAAGGTCGTCGCCTTGACGATGGCCTCGGCGCGCTGCGCGGGGTTGCCGGACTTGAAGATGCCCGAGCCGACGAACACGCCCTCGGCGCCCAGCTGCATCATCATCGCCGCGTCGGCCGGGGTCGCGATACCGCCCGCGGTGAACAGCACCACCGGCAGCTTGCCGGCCTCGGCGACCTCCTTGACCAGCTCGTACGGCGCCTGCAGCTCCTTCGCGGCGACGAACAGCTCGTCCTCGGGCAGTGACTGCAGCCGGCGGATCTCGCCGCGGATCTTGCGCATGTGGGTGGTGGCGTTGGAGACGTCGCCGGTGCCGGCCTCGCCCTTGGAGCGGATCATCGCCGCGCCCTCGGTGATGCGGCGCAGCGCCTCGCCCAGGTTGGTCGCACCGCACACGAACGGCACGGTGAACGCCCACTTGTCGATGTGGTTGGCGTAGTCGGCCGGGGTCAGCACCTCGGACTCGTCGATGTAGTCGACGCCGAGCGCCTGCAGCACCTGCGCCTCGACGAAGTGGCCGATGCGGGCCTTCGCCATCACCGGGATCGAGACGGCCTCGATGATGCCGTCGATCAGGTCGGGGTCGCTCATGCGCGCCACGCCGCCCTGCGCGCGGATGTCGGCGGGCACCCGCTCGAGCGCCATCACCGCGACCGCGCCGGCGTCCTCGGCGATCTTCGCCTGCTCGGCGGTGACCACGTCCATGATCACCCCGCCCTTGAGCATCTCGGCCATGCCGCGCTTGACCTTGGCGGTACCGGTCACGGAGGGGGATTCGGGGGCGGTCTGCTGCTCGGACACCTCGGGGCCTTTCTCGGGGGCTTGCTCCTGCGCTTCCGAGCGTAGGTCCGTGGTGGACCGGTGAACCAGGCCAGTGGCCGGGTAATTCGGCAGTCCACTTCGCGAGTGGCCTCGACCTGCGGATCCGGCGTCCGGTCACCCCTGTCGACCGCGTCACGCCCGCGCGAAGCGGTCCTGACCTGCGCGGCTGGCAGCGGGGTATCCTGGAGGTACGGGTGGGCGCCGCAGCAGTGCGTTCCCGTTCCCGGGTGTTCGGTCGGGTGGCGAGATCCCCCTTCTGGTGGCCACTCGGTGGCGATTCGGGAAGGCCACTTCTCCTCGCCGGGCGACGGCGGACGGCGCGGTCGCTCGAGCGGGTGACGGCCGGTCGACCGCCCGCTGACCTGGCCGGAAGGCCCGCGAGGCGTCCCCCTAAGCTGAAGCGAACGTCTTTCGGGAGGTCGGTGGTGACAGCTTCGGGAGCGCGGCCGACGGTCGGCGTGCTCGCCCTGCAGGGCGCCGTGCGCGAGCACGTCGCGATGCTGGAGCGCGCGGGGGCCCACGCGGTGCCGGTGCGGCGCGAGGCGGAACTGTCCGAAGTGGACGGCCTGGTGCTCCCCGGCGGCGAGTCGACCACCATGTCGCGGCTGCTGGAGAGCTTCGAGCTGCTTGAGCCGGTGCGCGCGCGGATCGCCGGCGGGATGCCGGCCTTCGGCTCGTGCGCCGGGATGATCCTGCTGGCCCGCCAGGTGCTCGACGGGCGCCCGGACCAGCAGCAGCTCGGCGGGCTCGACGTGGTCGTCCGGCGCAACGCGTTCGGCCGGCAGGTGGATTCGTTCGAGGTGGACCTCGACTTCGCCGGCGTCGGTGACGGGCCCGTGCACGCGGTGTTCATCCGGGCCCCGTGGGTCGAGAAGGCGGGCGCGGGGGTCGAGGTACTGGCTACGGTCCCGCCCGCAGCCGTGCCCGAAGATCACGAGATGGGCGAGCCCGAGGCTAGGATCGTCGCCGTCCGGCAGGGGGCGGTGCTGGCCACGGCGTTCCACCCCGAGATCACCGGGGACGAGCGGGTGCACCGGTTGTTCGTCGAGCTCGTGCGAGAAGCCTGAGCAGGGATTGCGGCGGCCGCGCGACGAATGGTCGCGCGGCCGCGGAACAGATGGAGGAAAGATGAGCGGCCACTCCAAGTGGGCCACGACGAAGCACAAGAAGGCCAACCTCGACGCGAAACGGGGCAAGCTCTTCGCCCGGCTGATCAAGAACATCGAGGTGGCGGCCCGGACCGGCACCGGTGGTGGTGACCCCGAGGGCAACCCCACGCTCTACGACGCCATCCAGAAGGCGAAGAAGAACTCGGTCCCGCAGGACAACATCGAGCGCGCGCGCAAGCGCGGCGCCGGTGAAGAGGCCGGTGGCGCCGACTGGCAGAACATCACGTACGAGGGTTACGGCCCCAACGGCGTCGCGGTGCTGATCGAGTGCCTCACGGACAACAAGAACCGCGCCGCGATGGAGGTGCGGACCGCGCTCACGCGCAACGGCGGTTCGCTCGCCGACCCCGGTTCGGTCGCCTACATGTTCAACCGCAAGGGCGTCGTGATCATGCCGAAGGCCTCGGCGGCCGAGGACGACGTGCTCATGGCCGTGCTCGACGCGGGCGCCGAGGAGGTCAACGACCTCGACGAGAGCTTCGAGATCGTCTCCGAGGGCGGCGACCTCGTGCCGGTGCGCAAGGCGCTGCAGGAAGCCGGGTTCGAGTACGAGTCGGCGGAACTGACCTTCCTGCCGACCGTCAGCGTCCCGCTCGACGTGGACGGTGCGAAGAAGGTCTTCAAGCTGATCGACGCGCTCGAGGACTGCGACGACGTGCAGAACGTCTACGCCAATTTCGACGTCTCCGACGAGGTCATGGCTTCGGTCGACTGACGGGGGCCACCTCCCCGACGAAGTCGTGGTTTCGATCGGCTGACGGTGGTCCAGAGCGGTGTTTTCCGCTCGCAGCAAGGAATTCCGGCGCCGCGGCGAACACCGCGACCGGCGCCGGCCGGCCCCGGTCGGGCAACGGAGGAATCCGTGCCCGGCCGGGGCCGTTTCCGTCCCGATGAACGGAGCGTAGCCCGATTCCTTGCTGCGCCCCGGAAATTGCCCCGCGCCGGTACTGGGCTCAGCCGCGCGGGTGCGGCACAATGACCGCCGTGACGACCTCAGCCCTCACCGCCGAAGAGCAGCGCCTCATCGACTGGATCGAGTCCCAGGCCAAGGAGCGCGGCAACGCGGTGATCGCCGTCCCGGACGACGAGCAGGGCGCGGGCTACAGCTTCACCGCGTGCGCGTGGGCGCTGCACAACGTGCCGGAGGTCGTGGTCGTCGGCCTGCCCGGCGACGTGGGCCCGATCCTGCTCGACGCGTACGTCGACCGCGCGGCCAACGGCGAGATCTTCGAGGTCGGCAAGCGCTACGACGACTTCTTCGACGGCGCGCCCGTCGTCTTCGAGCGCGTCGCGAAGGGCCACTACCCCGAGTACTTCGGCTCGGCGTTCCTCGTCTACCCGGACGGGGATTTCCCGGCGCTGCAGGTGATCGTCGCGACGCCCGACGGGCAGTTCCCCTGGCACGACACGGCTCCCGAGGGCTTCGCCGAGTGGCAGCCGGTGCTCACCGAAAGCGGTGCGCCGGAGAGCTGGACCCCGGGCGTCGACGGGCCCTGAACACTCACGAACCGGGCAGCGCGCGCAGGTCCCCGGCCGCGGCGGGAAACCGGGCGGCGAGCGTCGCCGCGTCGGCGAACTCCACACAGTCGTCGGTGTAGGGCGGTACGACCACCGTGCCCAGCAGGCTCCACGGACTGAGCGGCACCGTCGCCTGCCAGGTCCCGGCAGGTACCACGACCTGCGGCCGCTCACCCGCGGCGACGTCGGTGCCGAGCACCGGCCGCGTCACCGAACCGCCGGGGTGCAGCAGCAGCATCCGCGCCGGCGCGCCCGCGTGGTGCACGAACACCTCGACGCGGTCGAGCCGGTGCGGTGCCGAGAACTCCGGCGCGACCAGCAGGTAGTAGATGGCCGACCCCTCGGCCGAGCGCCAGCTCTGCGCGAACCGGCCGCCTTCGACCGGCAGCGGCTGAAGACCCAGGTGGCGGATGAATTCGATCGGCTCCGGCATGGCGGCCATCCTGCCGCGCCGCCGCCCAGTAGCCTGCACCTCGAACGGATGTTCGCGCGGGTGAAGGAGAAGGTGTGCGGGTGCTCGGGGTCGACCCCGGTCTGACCAGGTGCGGTCTCGGCGTGGTCGACGGTGGCAGGGGCCGGGCCGTCCGCGCGGTGGCCGTGGGCGTCGTGCGCACCCCGGCGGACTCCGACCTCGCGCAGCGGCTGCTCGGCATCGCCGACGAGGTCGAGACCTGGCTGGACCGGTACAAACCCGAAGCCGTCGCCGTCGAGCGCGTGTTCGCGCAGCACAACGTCCGCACGGCCATGGGCACGGCGCAGGCCGGTGGCGTCGTCGCGCTGGCCGCGGCCCGGCGCGGGCTGCCGGTCGTGTTCCACACCCCGAGTGAGGTCAAGGCCGCCGTCACCGGCTCGGGCCGTGCCGACAAAGCGCAGGTCACCGGCATGGTGATGCGTCTGCTCAGCCTCGAGGTGAAACCGCACCCCGCCGACGCGGCCGACGCACTGGCGCTGGCCATCTGCCACCTCTGGCGCGAGCCCATGCGGGTCCGCCTCGCCGAGGCGGAAGCGCGCGCGGCCGAGCTCGCCCGCGCGCACAAGGCGCGGCTCGCGGCCGCCGCGAAACAGGCCGGCGTCGGCGCCCGCACCCCGGTGCGGCGCGCGGCCGGCCGGACCCCGAGCAAGCTGGACGACACGGGAGCCCCACGATGATCTCCTCCGTACGCGGTGAAGTGCTGTCCGTCGGCCTGGACCACGTGGTGGTCGAGGTCGGCGGGGTGGGTTTCGCCGTGCAGGCCACGCCGGCGACGCTCGCCACGCTGCGCCGCGGTGAGCAGGTGCGCTTGCACACCGCGCTGGTCGTGCGCGAGGACTCGCTGACGTTGTTCGGCTTCGCCGACGAAGACGCGCGCGAGCTGTTCGGCCTCCTGCAGACCGTGTCGGGCATCGGCCCGCGGCTCGCGCTCGCGACACTGGCCGTGCTCGAGCCCGACAAACTGCGTGCGGCGCTGGTGGAAGGCAACATCACCGTTCTCACGCAGGTGCCCGGCATCGGCCGCAAGGGCGCCGAGCGCCTCAGCCTCGAGCTGCGCGACAAGGTCACCGCGCTCGGTGCGACGGGTGAGGCGCCGGTGGTGTCCGCGCCCGGCGCCCTGCGCGCCGAGGTCGTGGAAGCGCTGGCGGGCCTGGGTTTCCCGGCGAAGCAGGCCGAGCAGGCCGTGGACCGCGTGCTCGCCGAGGGCGACGGGCACACCACGGCGTCGGTGCTGCGCGCGGCGCTGGCGATGCTCGGGCGGAAGCGGTAACCGGTGGAGAACGAGGTGACGGAGTTCGACGCCGGCGGCGACACCGACGAGACCATGTCGGCGTTGTCGCAGAACGGCGAACGCGAGGTCGAGACGACGCTGCGGCCGCGCCGGCTCGACGAGTTCGTCGGCCAGCACCGCGTGCGCGAGCAGCTCGAGCTGGTGCTCGAGAGCGCGCGGCGCCGCGGGGTGCCGCCCGACCACGTGCTGTTGTCCGGTCCGCCCGGCCTGGGCAAGACCAGCCTCGCGATGATCGTGGCCGCCGAGCTCGGCGCGGCCATCCGCATCACGTCCGGCCCGGCGCTGGAGCGCGCGGGCGACCTCGCCGCGATGCTGTCGAACCTCGCGCCCGGCGACGTGCTGTTCATCGACGAGATCCACCGCATCGCCCGGCCCGCCGAGGAGATGCTGTACCTCGCGATGGAGGACTTCCGCGTCGACGTGGTGGTCGGCAAGGGGCCGGGCGCCACGAGCATCCCGCTCGATATCGCACCGTTCACCCTGGTCGGGGCCACCACGCGGTCGGGGTCGCTGACCGGGCCGCTGCGCGACCGCTTCGGCTTCACCGGCCAGATGGAGTTCTACACCGACGCCGACCTGGAGCTCGTCGTGCGCCGCGCCGCGACGATCCTCGGCATCACCATCGACCGCGACGGCTGCGCCGAGATCGCCCGCCGGTCGCGGGGGACACCCCGCATCGCGAATCGGCTGCTGCGCCGGGTCCGTGACTACGCCGAGGTGCGCGGCGACGGCACCGTGACCAGGGACGTCGCGCGCGCCGCGCTGCAGGTCTACGACGTGGACGAACTCGGGCTCGACCGGCTCGACCGCGCCGTGCTGACGGCGCTGACCCGCTCGTTCGGCGGGGGACCGGTCGGCATCTCGACGCTCGCGGTCGCCGTCGGTGAAGAGGCGACCACGGTGGAAGAGGTGTGTGAACCGTACCTGGTCCGCGCGGGTATGCTCGCCCGGACTCCGCGTGGCCGGGTCGCGACCGCGGCCGCGTGGGAGCACCTCGGCCTGGTGCCGCCGCCCGAGACCGGGCGGTCGGACCAGGGCGGTCCCACGTTGTTCGACCAGGGCTGACGCGGGGCGCCGGGCACCGTCGGCGGGGGCGCAACAGACGGTGGGTGCTGGCGATTTCGCGAGCACCTGGCACACTCGAAGACAGCACATCCGTCAAAACCGGGCGCGAGCGGCGACCACGCGGCGCCCGTCGAATGGAGAGTCATGAACAACTTACTGCTGCCGTTGCTGCTGCTGGTCGTGGTGGCCGTGCCGCTCGTCCTCGGTACCCGCAAGCAGAAGAAGCAGCAGGCAGCCCAGCAGGACCTGCAAAAGAGCATCGCCCCCGGTGACCGCGTCATGACCACTTCGGGCCTCTACGGGACCGTCGCCGACGCGTCGGGTGACGACACGATCGACATCGAGATCGCCCCCGGGGTCGTCACGACCTGGCTGCGGATCGCGGTCCGCGAGAAGATCGCGCCGGCTGTCGAGACCGACGAGACCGAGACCGAGACCGACTCGGACGAGACCGTCGGCGGTGTCGCGTCGACCTCGTCGGCTTCCGAGGCGCCAGTCCAGGAGTCCATCTCGGACGAGGGCGAGAAGTCCGGTGCGCAGATCGCGCCCCCGCTGGAGCACGGGAAGAAGTGACCTCGCTCTTCCCCGGGCAGTGACGCTTCCGTAGCCGACGAAAGTCGGTACGGGCGAACGCAGGGCTCACGCAGCACCGAGTACTGTCTCGGTGCTGCGTGCGTGTCCGCCGCCATAGTCATGCCCAGCAGCGTTCCGGGAGAACCTTCCCGGCTCGCTCACCGAACCAGTTGGGGTCCACCCAGTCCGAGGAGACCGAAGCACCGTGGCACCATCGGCCGGGCATCTCCGCCCGGGACGCTATCTCGCTTTCTTCGCCCTGATCGTGATCGTGCTGTACGCGCTGGTGTTCTTCACCGGCGGCGGCAAGCCGACGCCGAAGCTGGGCATCGACCTGCAGGGCGGCACCCGGGTCACGCTCACCGCGCGGACCCCGGACGGCGGACAGCCCACGCGCGATTCGCTCAACCAGGCGCGCCAGATCATCGAGACGCGCGTGAACGGCATCGGCGTCGCCGGCACGGAAGTCGTGCTCGACGGCAACAACGTTGTCATCACGGTTCCGGGTGCGCAGGGCGACGAGGCCAAGAGCCTGGGCCGCACGGCGAAGCTCGGCTTCCGCAAGGTCATCACCTCGCAGCCCAACACCCCGGCGGCCCCGCCCGGTGCGGGCACGCAGGCACCTCCCTCGGGCGGCCAGGCGCCGCCGCCGGCTTCGGGCGCCCCCGCGGCCCCGCCGTCCGCGACCGGTGCGCCGTCGAGCGCCCCGAACGGCGGTGGCGGTGCGGCCGGCGCCCCGGCGCAGCAGCCGCCGAGCACCACGCCGTCGGCGCCCCCGGCTTCGTCCGGCGCCCCGGCGGCCGGCGACAAGGCGAAGACGCCGATCGAGCAGGCGCAGGCGATCCGGCAGAACCCGGACCTGGCCTCCACGGACCAGGCGAAGGCGCAGGCCGCTCAGCAGGCCGCCCTGGCTTCCCTGACGTGCGCGCCGAACGTGGCCGACCCGCTCGAGGGCAACGACATCGCGAACAAGCCGCTCGTCGCGTGCGGTGACAAGGACGCGACGAAGTACGTGCTGGGACCGGAGTTCCTGCCGGGCACGGAGATCGCCGACGCGACCTCGGGCTACGACCAGCAGCGCGGCCAGTGGGTCGTCGACCTGACCTTCAAGGGCGCGGGCAGCAAGACCTGGGGCGACTTCACCTCGGCCAACGTCAACTCGCAGGCCGCGTTCGTGCTCGACACGAACGTCGTCTCGGCGCCGACGATCCAGTCGGCCATCCTCGGCGGCAACACCCAGATCACCGGGCAGTTCACGCAGGGTGAGGCGAAGGACCTGGCGAACGTGCTGAAGTACGGTTCGCTGCCGCTGTCGTTCGACTCGTCCGACGCGACCACCGTGTCGGCGACGCTGGGCTCCGCGTCGCTGCAGGCCGGCCTGCTGGCCGGCGCGATCGGCCTCGTCGTGGTGTTCATCTACTGCCTGATCTACTACCGCCTGCTCGGGATCCTCACGATCCTCTCGCTGGCGCTGTCCGGCCTGCTGGTCTACGCGGTGCTGGTGCTGCTCGGCCGGTGGATCGGGTACACGCTCGACCTCGCCGGCATCGCCGGCCTGATCATCGCCATCGGCATCACGGCGGACTCGTTCGTCATCTACTTCGAACGGCTCAAGGACGAGATCCGGGAAGGGCGCACGTTCCGGTCGGCGGTGCCGCGTGGCTGGGCCCGCGCGAGGCGGACCATCCTGGCGTCCGACGCGGTGAGCTTCCTCGCCGCAGCGATCCTGTACGTGATCGCCGTCGGCGACGTCCAGGGCTTCGCGTTCACCCTCGGCATGTCGACGGTGCTCGACCTCGTGGTGGTCTACCTGGTCACGCACCCGCTCGTGGCGATGGTGTCCACCTCGAAGTCCCCGTTCCTGTCCAATCCCCGGAACCTCGGCCTCGGTGCCGTGCAGCAGCTGGCCTCGTCGCGCAAGTCCGCGCGTCCGTCGGTCGGCCGTACGAACGTGAAGGAGGCCTGACGTGGGCGTCGAAGACCTCGGCACGGATGCCGAAGCCAAGGAACCGCGCTCAGGCGGCTCGTCGGCTCCGGCCGGTCAGGCGAAGAAGAAGGAAAGCGTCTTCCACCGGCTCTACGTCGGCACCGGTGCGTTCGACATCGTCGGCGCGCGCAAGCGGTGGTACATCTTCTTCGCCGTGCTGGTGCTCGTGTCCATCGGTTCGATGGCGATCCGCGGCTTCAACTTCGGCATCGAGTTCGAGGGCGGCACGCAGATCCAGCTGCCCGCCCACGGTGCGCGCGGCGAGATCACCACGTCGCAGGTGACCGAGTCGTTCACCAAGGCGCTGGGCGAGCAGCCGTCGGAGACCCAGCGCGTCGGCACCGGCAACGCGGCCACCATCCAGATCCGCTCGGAGGCACTGCCGGCGGACCAGGTTGCGAAGGTGAAGCAGCAGCTGTTCACCGACTGGGCGCCGATCGGCGCGAACAACCAGCCGAGTGCGCAGGCCATCAGCGACAGCGCCGTGAGCGCGTCGTGGGGCGGGGAGATCTCGCGGCAGGCGCTGATCGCGCTCGCGGTCTTCCTCGTGGCCGTGGTGATCTTCCTGGCGATCTACTTCGACACCCGGATGGCGGCGGCCGCGCTGGTGTCGCTGATCCACGACATCGTGGTCACCGCCGGTGTGTACTCGCTCGTCGGCTTCGAGGTCACGCCGGCGACGGTGATCGGCCTGCTGACCATCCTCGGGTTCTCGCTGTACGACACGGTGGTGGTGTTCGACAAGGTCCGCGAGAACACGCGCGGCCTGCTCGGGCTGACCCGCCGCACTTACGCCGAGGCGGCGAACCTGGCGCTGAACCAGACGCTGATGCGGTCGTTCAACACGGCGTTCATCGCCTTGCTGCCGATCCTCGGCCTGCTGATCGTCGGGTACGTCCTGCTCGGCTCGGGCACGCTGCAGGACCTGGCGCTGGTGCAGCTCACCGGCACCCTGGTCGGCGTGCTGTCGTCGGTCGCGCTCGCAACGCCGCTGCTGGTCGACTTCAAGATGCGTGAGCCGAAGTACCAGCAGCAGGCGCAGCGCGTCGCGGCCCGCCGTGCGAAGGCCGCCGCTCGCGACGCCGAGGGCGACGACTTCGACGCGACCGACGAGGACGCGCTGGCGGCCGAGCTCCGCAAGGAGAAGGCGATGGCGGCGGCCGCCGGGGTGCCGGCCCGCACGCCGAAGGCGCGGCCGCAGAACAAGCCGCGCCGCAGCGGTGGCGTGTCGTCGGCGAAGCGGAAGCGCTGAGTCCGGTGGACCTGGAAAAAGCCCTCGGCCTCATCGCCGAGGTGCCGGATTTCCCCGAGCCCGGCGTGCTGTTCCGCGACCTGAGCCCGCTCTTCGCGGACGCCGCCGGCTTCGCCGCGGTCGTCGACGCACTGGCCGGCACGCTCGACCCCGGGGTCGAGCTGCTGGCCGGCGTCGAGGCCCGTGGTTTCCTCCTCGCCGCGGCCGTCGGGTACTCCCGCGGCCTCGGCGTGGTGCTCGTCCGCAAGCCCGGCAAGCTGCCGTCGGTCGCCGGCCGCGTCGACTACGCGCTCGAGTACGGCACGGCGAGCGTGGAGCTGCCCGCGGGCGTCGTGCGCCCCGGCACCCGCGTCACGGTCATCGACGACGTCCTCGCCACCGGTGGCACGGTCGCCGCGACCGCGAAGCTGCTGGAGAGCGCCGGGGCTGTCCTGGACAGCGTGTCGGTGGTGCTGGAGCTGGCGGCGCTCGGCGGCCGGGCCGTCCTGGCGGGCCGGCGGATCGAGGCGCTGCGGGTCGTCTGAGCGCCGGCCTCGCCTCGCCCGTGGCGGGGATGGCTGCGGGCCGTGGCCTGATCGGTACGCCCCGTCGCCGGGGGAAGCTGCGCTGGTCACGCGGTGTTGAAACCGGTGTGGCCCGCGGCGCGCCGACTGCCGATCGGACGTGGGCGACGAGGCCACGCGGTCGAACGGCTACCCTGGGGGTTCGAAGGCCGCACGAGAGCAGGAGGTGCGGGTGAGCCAGGAGCTCGACGCCGCGGTGCCCGCGAAGCCGGGGCCCGCGAAGGACAGCGCCGGAGCACGGGGTGCGCAGGCGGTTCCGCCGCCGAAGGCGAACGGAGCCGCGCCGAACCCGTCGGCGACGCGGCGGGTGCGGGCGCGGCTGGCGCGCCGCATCACCGCACAGCGCGCCGCACCCGTGAAGCAGGTGCTCGAGCCCCTCGCCGTCATCCACCGGGAACTGCACCCGAACGCGGACCTGGCGCTGCTGCAGCGCGCCTACGACGTCGCCGAGGAACTGCACCGCGAGCAGCGGCGCAAGTCGGGCGACCCGTACATCACGCACCCGCTCGCGGTGGCCACGATCCTCGCCGAGCTGGGCATGGACACCACGACGCTCGTGGCGGCGCTGCTGCACGACACCGTCGAGGACACCGGCTACTCGCTGGACCAGCTCAAGGCCGACTTCGGCGACAAGGTCGGCGAGCTCGTCGACGGCGTCACCAAGCTGGACAAGGTCAAGCTCGGCATGTCGGCCGAGGCCGAGACGATCCGCAAGATGGTCATCGCGATGGCGAAGGACCCGCGGGTGCTCGTGATCAAGCTGGCCGACCGGCTGCACAACATGCGCACCATGCGCTTCCTCCCGCCGGAGAAGCAGGCCCGCAAAGCACGCGAAACGCTCGAAGTGCTGGCCCCGCTGGCCCACCGCCTCGGCATGGCGACGGTGAAGTGGGAGCTCGAAGACCTCGCGTTCGCGATCCTGCAGCCGAAGAAGTACGACGAGATCGTGCGCCTGGTCGCCGACCGCGCGCCCTCTCGCGACACCTACCTGCGCAAGGTGATCGCGGACCTCACCGGCAACCTCGTGTCGTCGCGGATCACCGCGAAGGTCGAGGGCCGGCCGAAGCACTACTACTCGATCCACCAGAAGATGATCGTCCGCGGGCGCGACCTCGACGACATCCACGACCTGGTCGGCGTGCGCATCCTCGTGGAGGACGTGCGCGACTGCTACGCCGCCATGGGTGTCGTCCACGCGCTGTGGCAGCCGGTGCCCGGTCGCTTCAAGGACTACATCGCCCAGCCGCGCTTCGGCGTGTACCAGTCGCTGCACACCACGGTGATCGGCCCGGACGGCAAGCCGCTCGAGGTGCAGATCCGCACCTACGAGATGCACCGCACCGCGGAGTACGGCATCGCGGCCCACTGGCGCTACAAGGAAACCAAGGGCACGCACACCGGCAACGCGATGGACATCGACGAGATCGCGTGGATGCGGCAGCTGCTCGACTGGCAACGGGAGGCCGCGGATCCGGGCGACTTCCTCGAGTCGCTGCGCTACGAGCTGGCCGCGCGCGAGATCTTCGTCTTCACGCCGAAGGGCGACGTGATCACGCTGCCCGCCGATTCGACACCGGTCGACTTCGCCTACGCCGTGCACACCGAGGTCGGGCACCGCTGCATCGGCGCCCGCGTGAACGGCCGGCTCGTCGCGCTCGAGCGCAAGCTGGAGAACGGCGAAGTCGTCGAGATCTTCACGTCGAAGGCGGAGAGCGCCGGCCCTAGCCGCGACTGGCTGCAGTTCGCCGGTTCGCCGAAGGCGCGCGCGAAGATCCGGCAGTGGTTCGCGAAGGAACGCCGCGACGAGGCGATCGACGCGGGCAAGGAAGCGATCACCAAGGAGATCCGCAAGGTCGGGCTGCCGATCCAGCGGCTCGTGTCGGCGGAGTCCATGGGCTCGGTCGCCAAGGAGCTGCGCCACAGCGACATCTCGTCGCTGTACGCGGCCGTGGGGGAGGGCCACACCAGCGCGAAGCACGTGGTGCAGCGGCTGGTCGCGCTCATCGGCGGCGTCGACGAGGCGGAGGAGGAGCTCGCCGAGCGGGCCACCCCGTCCACCGTCACGCGGCGGCGCGGGTCCAACGACGTCGGCGTGATCGTCAAGGGCACCAGCGACGTGTGGACCAAACTCGCCCGCTGCTGCACTCCGGTTCCAGGCGACGAGATCCTCGGCTTCGTCACGCGCGGCGGCGGCGTCAGCGTGCACCGCACGGACTGCACCAACGCCGAGGACCTGCGCACCCAGCCCGAGCGGCTCGTCGAGGTCGAGTGGGCGCCCTCCTCGTCGTCGGTGTTCCTCGTGGCCATCCAGGTCGAGGCGCTCGACCGGCACCGCCTGCTCTCGGACATCACGAAGGTGCTGGCCGACGAGAAGGTCAACATCCTGTCGGCGTCGGTCACGACCTCGCGCGACCGCGTGGCGGTGAGCCGGTTCTCGTTCGAGATGGGCGATCCGAAGCACCTCGGCCACGTGCTGAAGGTGGTGCGCGGCGTCGAGGGCGTCTACGACGTCTACCGGGTCACGTCGGCTTCCTGAGCCAGGTCAGGAGCGCCTCGGTCACCTCGGCCGGGCGCTCCACCGGCGGCAGGTGACCCGTGTCGAGGTAGTCGATGCGCTGTGCGCCGGGGATCTCCGTGGCGAACAGGTCGGCCAGTTCGAGGAGCCCGGACCCGTCTTCGAGGCCGATGAGCACGAGCGTGGGCGCCGTGATCTCGCCGAGGCGGTGGCGGGTGTCCGGGACGTCCTCCGTCCACTGAGGACCGCTCCACTCGCGCCGGTACAGGTTCTCGCACATGTCCAGCGCCCGGGCGTACACGGTTTCGTCGAGGGCGTCGGGGGTCCGGTGTGGACCGACGACGAGGTGGTCGACGTTGGCCTTCGCCATGGCCGTCACGTCGGCGGGGTCGATCCGCTCGGCGGTGCGGCTGCGGTAGCGCTCGAGTTTCTCCGGCGGGACCGCCTTGAACATGGCTTCGCGGATCTCGGCGGCCATCGGTTCGGGCCAATCGTGGCCGGACAGCCCGGCGCCGACGAGCGCGATGCTGCGGACGCGCTCCGGCGCGGCGAGTGCGGCGTCGAGGGAGTACGCGCCGCCCATCGACGAGCCGACGAGGTCTGCCTGGCCGACGCCGAGCTTGCTCATGAGCGCCAGCAGATCCCGGTGGTGCGAGACGGTGCCCTCGGGGTCGGCCGAACCGCCGTGACCGCGCCGGTCGTAGCGGATCACGCGGTGCTCGCGCGCGAGCGCCGTGAACTGGTGGTCCCACATGCGCCGGTCGGCGAGCCCGGCGTGCAGAAGGATCACCGGTGGTCCCTCGCCTGCTTCGTCGTACCCGAACCGCACGCCGTCGACCTCGATCGTCCCCATGGCGGCCACGCTAGCGTGGCGAGCTGGTCGCAGCAGCGGGTTTCGCGCAGGGCGATCCCGTTACCGATCCGGCCAAGAGCAGGCGGACCCCGGCAACCGCGCGCCGACGGGTTCCGTCGCGGCTGTGGTCGGATGGGTGACGAACCGCGCAGTAGGGTGCTGGCATGACCGACGGATTCGAGTTCACGCGCGACGGCGAAGTGGCGCGGCTGACGTTCGCCCGGCCGGAGAAGATGAACGCCATCACCTACGGCATGTGGTCGGCGATCCCGGACGTCGTGGCGGAGGTCGAGGCCGATCCGGCGCTCAAGGTGCTGCTGCTGACGGGCGCAGGCAAGCATTTCTCGGCCGGTGCGGACATCAGCGAGTTCGGCGAACTGCGCTCCACCGCCGACGGTGCGGCCACCTACGACAAGGCCGTCGACGGCGCGGTCGCCGCCCTGACCTCGATGCGCAAACCGTCCGTCGCCATGATCCACGGCAACTGCATCGGCGGCGGCTGCCAGCTCTCGGTCGCGTGCGACTTCCGCTTCGCCGCGGAAGACGCGCGTTTCGGCATCACGCCCGCGAAGCTCGGCATCGTCTACCACTTCGACTCGACGCGCCTGCTCGTCTCGCTGGTCGGCCCCGCGAACGCCCGCTACTTCCTGCTGTCCGGCGAACTCGTCGACGCGCTTCGCGCCCGCGAGATGGGTCTCGTCAACGACGTCCACGCGCCCGAAGGCCTCACCGCGGCCACCGCGGCCTTCGTGGCGACCTTGTGCTCCCGTTCGCAGGCCTCGATCCGCGGTATGAACCGCATCATCGAGAAGATCGTGGCCGGCCAGGAGACTCCGGATGAGGAGGTGGACGACATCCGCCTGGCGGCGTTGCACGGCGAGGACTACGCGGAGGGCGTGGCCGCTTTCCTGAACCGCCGCGCCCCGAAGTTCACGCACCGCTGAACGGGACGCGTCAGATTTCGTCCCAGTGCGCGGTTTCGTACGCGTCGGTGAGCAGCCGCGCGGCCGCGGGATCGTTGCGCAGCACCACGTCGTCGACGGACGCCACCGGGCGGCCGATCGTTTCGGAGTTGGTGAGGAACACGGCGTCGAAGCCGGGCAGGTCGCGCGGGTGCACCTTGCGGGTCACCTGCGCGACGCCGGCGGCGGCCAGGCGATCACGCAGCACGAGGTGGGTGATGCCGGGCAGGACGGCGGCGTCGGGCCACACCACCGTGTCGCCTGCCAGGAACCCGACGTTCCAGATGGACGCTTCGCTGATGTGTCCACTGTGGTCGAGGAACAGCGCGTCCTCGTACCCCGCGAGCACGGCTTGGCGCGAGTGGTGGATCAACCCGAACGTGCCGGTGTGCTTCACCTCGGGCAGGTCGCGTTCGTAGCGGACGAACCTCAGCCGGATCGGGTCGGCGACGTGCTCGTGCGGGGGACCGGTGCGCACGAGGACCTCCGGCGCCATCACGGGGTCTTCCTCGCTGGACCGCGAGAAGACGAGCACCCGCATGGAAAGCGCGCCCCGGCCGACGACGAGCCGGCGCAGGTAACCGCGCACGAGATCGGTGTCGAGGTCGCTGCCGAACAGCAGCTTCGTGCTCGTGACGAGGCGGGTGAGGTGGTGCTCGAGGCCGCGGACCCGGCCGTCGCGGACCTGCATCGCCGTGAAGTGGCCGTAGCTGCCCGCGGCAGCAGCGAGCTGAACGGCGCTGGGTTCAGCGCCGTTCAGCTCGAGTGCGAAGGACAACGATCAGGCGGCGACGTTCACGGCCGTGAACTTGACCTGCTTCTTCGGCTCACCCGTCGCACCGTCCTGGCCGACGGTGCCGATGCCGGTCTTCGCGATCTGGTCGAGGACCCTGAGGCCTTCGTCGGAGATGCTGCCGAAGATCGTGTACTGCGGGGGCAGCTCGGCGGTGCCGTAGACCATGAAGAACTGGCTGCCGCCCGAGTTGGGCTGGCCGGTGTTGGCCATGGCGAGGATGCCGCGGCCGTACTTCGCTCCGTCGATGAACTCGTCGGGGATGGTGAAGCCGGGGCCGCCGGTGCCGTCGCTGTTCACGTCGCCCTTGGCGTTCGGGTCGCCGCACTGCAGCATCTGCAGGTCGGTGACACCGAGGCGGTGGCAGATCGTGTCGGTGTAGAAGCCCTGCTTGGCCAGGCTCACGAAGGCCTGCACGGTGCACGGCGCGAGCGCCCGGTCGAGCGTGATCGGGATGTCGCCCGCGGTGCTCTTGAACGTGATCTCGACCTTGCCCTGCGACGGCACGTTCTTGCCGTCCGGCGCCGTGGTCTTCTTCGGCGGCGCGCTCTGCGTGTCGGCCGGGTACGAGCACGTGGTCGGGTTCGGGAGCGCCTTCGGCCGCGTCGGCAGAGCCGTGCGCTGCGTCGGGATGTTGCCGACCGTCGGCACCGGCGGCGCGGAACTCGACGGCGGCGGGCTCGCGGCGGCCGTGGAGTCGCCGCTGCCGCCGCTGTTCACGACCCAGACCACGACTCCCGCGACGATGAGGACGACACCGCCGACCACACCAGCTCCCACGATCTTGCGTCGCTTGGCCCGCTCCTGCCTGCGCACGAGCTGCCGCTCGAGTTTGCGCTTAGCGGCTTCACGGCGCTGCTGGTTGGTCGCCACCCGCCCTCCAGTTCCCGCTCGGTGTCACACGTCTGAGGTAGCGGCAGTGTATGGGCACAGCCTGTGAGGACTCTGTACAGGGGCCGCTAGTCTCGACCCGATCGTGATCGGCGCCGCTCGGCGGGAGCCGGGAGAGGAGGGTTTGGTGCTCGTCGTCGGATTCGCGGCCGGCCCGCTGCGCGCCAACTGCTACCTCCTCGCCCCGGCCGCGGGCGGCGAGTGCGTGGTGGTGGATCCCGGGCAGGACTCCGGCGAACCGCTGGCCGCCGCGCTCGCCGAGCACCGCCTCACGCCCGTCGCGCTGCTCGCCACCCACGGCCACCCCGACCACGTCGCCGGCGCGGCGGGCCACGACCTGCCGCTGCACCTGCACCCGGCCGACCGCGAGTGGTACGACGGCCCGTCGGTGCCGCTCGCCGAAGGCCCGCTGGAGCTCGCCGGGCTCGCGCTCGAAGTGCTCTCCGTACCCGGGCACACGCCGGGGTCCGTGGCGTTCGCCGCGACGGCGAGCGAAGGTGGCAGGCTGCTGCTCACGGGGGACACGCTGTTCGCCGGGTCGATCGGGCGTTCCGACGGCCCCGACCTGGAGAGATCGTTGCGCACGAAGCTTCTGGGGTTGCCCGACGACACCGTGGTCCTGCCGGGCCACGGACCCGCCACGACCATCGGCCGCGAACGCGCGAGCAACCCCGCGCTCACCGGGGCGGAGGCGTGCCGGGCATGACCGAGCAGGGTGGCGCGAAGGACTCGGCGGTTCCCCCGGAGCGGTTGCCGCTGTTCGCCGAGGACGCCAAGCTGCGGCGCCGCCGGGCGTGGTCCGGGGTCATCGGCGCGTTGATCGTCGCCGCGGCGTGCGGCGGGATCTCAGGGCTCTTCGGCGGGCAGCTCGTGGGGCTGATCGTCGCGGTGGTGATCATGCTGCCGCTGGTCTACGTCGTGCTGTACACGCTGCGCCGCCGCATCTGGCTCGAAGGCACGGAGCTGATCGTGCGCACGTGGGGCGTGCGGCGCATCGACCTCGTCACCGCGGAACGGCTCGACATCGTGATCGCCGACGTGCGCGGTACGCGGACGGTGAGCCTGCTCGTGAACGCGGGCAAACGGCGCCGCGCGGTGAAGCTCGACCTCGCCGTGTTCGCCGGCACCGGCGGGCGTGAGCTGGGCGCGCTGCAGCTGCGCCGTCTTGCCGACGCGCTGCTGAACAACACCGAAGCCAACGGCCTGGTGTTCTCCGAGCTGCTGGTGGCCGAACTGCGCGCCGAGGCCCGCGGGGGCGGCGTGGCCGAGCGCCCGCTGTACCGCCTCGCGTCGGCGGCCCCGGCCGGGCGCTACCTGCAGCGCTTCCCGATGGAAGCCGTCAGCCGCTTCGTCGCGACGCTGGAGTGACGCGCGCTTCTCCGGCGGCGCGGTCCTCCATGCCGTCGACCCTGGCGCGGATCTGCTCGACCTGGTGCGCGAGCTCCGGCAGCTCCTCGGCGACGTAGGCGAGCAACCGCTCGAGCTGGCGCAGCGTCTTGCGCACGTCTTCGACGGCGGTCGCGAGCCGCGGCACGGCTTCGGCCGCTTCGAGCAGGGCTGCGAACAACCGCCGGACCAGGTGCGCGGTGACCCGCGGTCCCGCCAGCACGGCTGAGAACACGGCCCCTCCTCGGGTACGGATGTGCTCGCCTCGTCGCGCACTTCGTACCGCAGCCGCCGCGGCGGGTTCGGAGCGGGGTTCGTTCGTGTTACTGGTGTGACGGGAGCGTATTCGTGGTGCTCACGAGGTGGCTGACGGGCTCGCGCGCCGCGATGAGGGCCGCGAGGATCGTCGTCACCGGCACGGCCGCGACGATGCCGACGGAGCCCGCGAGCGTGCGGATGATCTCCGACGCGATGTCCTCGCTGCCGAGCAGCGCGCCGAGCCCGACGCCGGAGATCGACGAGTACAGCAGCACCGGCAGTGCGGCACCGGCGTAGGCCATCACGAGGGTGTTCACGGCCGAGCCGACGTGGTCGCGTCCGATGCGCAGGCCCGAGCGGTACAGCTCGCGCCAGCCCAGCGACGGGTTCGCGCGCCGCAGCTCCCACACGGCGCTGGTCTGGGTGACCGTGACGTCGTCGAGCACACCGAGCGCGCCGATCACCACACCGGCGAGCAGCAGGCCGCGCGCGTCGATGCCGTGGCCGAGCGAGCCGATCAGGGTGGACGTGCTGTCGTCGAGCCCGGTCAGCGACGCGCCGATCGAGAAGATCGCCGACAGGATTCCGATCAGCGCGAGGCTCACGAGCGTGCCCAGCACCGCCACCGACGTTCTCGCCGACAGGCCGTGGGTCAGGTAGAGGGCGACGAACATGATCGCGCCGGCGCCCGCGATCGCGACCAGCAGCGGGTTCTCGCCGGACAGGATCGAGGGCAGCACGAACAACGCGATCACCACGAAGCTCAGCACCAGCGCGACGAGCGCGGCGAGCCCCTGCCAGCGGCCCAGCACGAGCACCGCGATGGCGAACAGCCCGGCCAGCAGCAGGAGTGGCGTGCCGCGCTGGAAGTCGACGAGCTGGAACGACGCCGGGTCGGTGGCGTTGCCGCCGTTGTAGGCGAGCACGACGGCGTCGCCGGCCGAGAAGCGCGGCGTGCTCGGCTCGATCGGCACGATGAGCTGCAGCGGTTTCCCGTTCGCGGGCCCGTCGGTCATCGTCAGGTTCACGGTCAGGCACGGCTTCTGGTCGGGGTCGGGCTGCGAGCCCACCTGCACCTGGCCCTGCGCGAGGCACGGCCCCGTGGCGGTCGACGTGATCGACGCCTGCACCGGCGTGCCCTGCGGCACCGCACTCGTCGGCGCCGGCTTGCCCCACGGGTACAGCACGATCATCCCGACGACCGTCGCGAGGGCCAACGGGGCCAGCAGCCAGATGAGCAACTTCCGCACCCGCGCCGACGCGGGGGCCGCGGGGCCGTGTCCGTGGCCGTGCCCGTGACCGTGGCCCGTCCCGGCGAGGGCTGCGCGGAGGCCTTTGCCCGGTGCGGCTTCCACCGGGAGGCCGGGGTCCGGGTCGGCGCCGTGGGCGTGCCCGGCGTGGGTGGACGCTTCGGCCGCGAACTCGTCTTCCGGTCCGGCGGGGCTGGTTCGGCGGCCCCTGCGGGCGCGGGCTTCGGCCGCGAACTCATCTTCCGGCTCGGCGGCGCCGCGGGGTTGCCCGGCGTGGGCAGCACGGCGGCTCCTGCGGGCCGGGGATTCCGCCCCGAGGTCGGCTTCCGGACCGCCTGCGCCCTGGGCCTGCCCGGCTGGGCCTGCGCGGCGGCCGCTGCGGGAGGGCCCTTCCGTCGCGAAGTCGGCTTCCGGGCCGGCGGTGGGGTCACCGGCGGGAGGTGCGGTCCGGGTGCCTTCGGCGCGGGCGCGGCGGGGGTCGGCGGCGCGGCGGCGTCCGGCGGGCGGGGGAGTTTCGCCCGTGCGCGCCGGCACGGGGTTTTCCCCGGTGCGGCGTGCGGCGCGGCGGTCAGCGGGTGCGCCGGGTTCGGCGGTGCGCTGGGCGCCGGGGTCGTCGCCGTCGAGGCGGGCCGAGAGGGAGGAACTGCTGCCGCGGCGCGAGCCGGGTGGCGGGGTGTCTCCCGTGCGGGTGCGGCGGGCCGCGGGTGGTGGCGTGTCGCCCGTGCGGCGGGAGCGGGGTGGCGGGGTGTCACCCGGACCGCCGTTGCGGTTGCGGCGTGCGGTCGCCGGTGCGTCGCCGGGCTCGCGGTTCGGCGCGGCGCGGCGCGAGCCCGGTGGTGGCGTCTCGCCGGAACGGCGCGGCGGCAGCGGGGTTTCGCCCGTGCCACGCCCGCGGCGCGGGGGTTCGTCGGCGGCGGGCCACGAGGGCTCGTCGCCGGTGCGGAGGCGGCGGGGGGTGCCGTCGGTGACCCGGCGGATGGGGCCGGTGTCGTCGGCGTCGTCGTCGGCGAAGTCGGGGTAGTCGGGCGGGGCCACGGCGGACATAGTGCACTCCGCGTGCCGCCCTCACCCGTACCGGGTGGGGGAGGACCCGGTCGTTTCCGGCGTTTCGCTCAGCCGAGGGCCTGGCGCAGGTGCACGCGGCGGTAGGCCGACGGCGGGGTGTCGAAGTGGTCGAGGAAGGCTTGCCGCAGCGTTTCGGTCGAGCCGAAACCGCAGCGGCGCGCGATGGCGGCGAGCGGGAGGTCGGTGCCGGCGAGCAGGCGGGCGGCGTGCTCGGCCCGGACGGTCCGCACGTACTTGCCGGGCGTGGTGCCGAGGTGAGCGTCGAACAGGCGCGTCAGCTGCCGCGTGCTGATGCCGGCCTGGCGGGCCAGCACGGGCGTGCCGAGGTCCTCGGCGAGGTGCTCGGCCACGAACGCCGTGAGGTCGCGGACCTGCCGGTGCTCCGGCGGCGGGCCGGACAGGAACATGCTCACCTGCGCCTGGTTGCCGGGCCGCTGCAGGTACGTCACGAGCGCGCGGGCGGCTTCGCGGGCGAGCGTCGGGCCGTGGTCCGCTTCGACGAACGCCAGCGCGAGGTCCAGTCCGCTGGTGACGCCGGCGGAGGTGTAGACGTCGCCGTGGCGGATGAACAGCGGCACCGGGTCCACGGTCACCGCCGGGTACCGGGCCGCGAGCTGCGCCGCGTACGCCCAGTGCGTGGTCGCGCGGCGGCCGCTGAGCAGGCCGGCGGCGGCGAGCACGGTTGAGCCGGTGCACACCGACGCCGTGCGGGCGCTGGTTCGCGAGAGGCGGCGGACGTGTTCGAGCAGGCGCTCGTCGGCCGCGGCCGTCTTGTGGCCGACGCCGCCGGAGACGATCACCGTGTGGAGATCACCCACGACCTGGTCGAGGCGGACGTGGGGCGTGAGCGTGATCCCCGACTGGCAGCGGAACGGATGACCGTCCACAGTGGCCAGCCGGATGCCGTACGGCGGCCGGGCGCCGAGCCGGTTGGCGGCGTCGAGCGCGTCGGAGACGCACGCGATGTCGAGCAGTTCGGCACCGTCGTACGCGACGATCACGACCTGCCGTTCCGGTCCCACCATGATCGAACGTTAGCAGGTCAGCAGGCCGATCGACGTGGTTCGCAGGATTACGGACATGGGCCGCCCCGGCCCGGCGTTTCACGGGCACGCTGGTTCCCATGACCGAAAAGACGTTCGCCTTTGTCGTGTATCCCGGGCTGACGGTGCTCGACCTGGTCGGGCCGCTGCAGGTCCTGAGTGCCTACGCGCTGATGGAGCCGGAGTTCCGCGTCGTGGTGGTCGGCGAGTCCCTCGACGCCGGCGGCACCGACACGCCGCTGCGGATCGCGCCGAGCCACACGTTCGAGCAAGTTCCGGAACCCTTCGGCGTCCTCGTCCCGGGCGGTTCCGCCCCGACGCTGCAGGCACTCGCGAACCGCCCGCTCATCGACTACCTGGCCTCGGCCGCCCGCACGGCCACCCTCATGACGTCGGTTTGCACCGGCGCCCTGCTGCTCGGCGAGGCCGGCCTCTTGACCGGCCGCAACGCCACCACGCACTGGATGTTCCGCGACCTGCTGCGCGCGTTCGGCGCCACGCCCGTCGCGAAGCGCTGGGTCGAGGACGGCCCTGTCATCACCGCCGCGGGCGTCTCGGCGGGCATCGACCTGGCCCTGCACCTCGTCGACCGCCTCGCCGGCCCCGAGCTCGCCCGCCGCGTCCAATTCGGCATCGAATACGACCCCGAACCACCCCTCGGCGCCCTGGACTGGACGGCGGCCCCGCACGCCGACCTGAAGCCCCTGCTGGAGTACTCACTGGGCGACGTCCTCACCGACCGCCCGGATCTGAAGGCGAAGCTGCTCGAGTACGCCTGATCGGGGTTGCGCCGCCGCACCCGGGTGTCCGGCGCCGCCCTTGTCGCTCGTCGAGGGGCGGCGGACTGGGGGTGAGGGGACCGTTCGCGCCGATGGGGCGTTGCCGGGGGTAGCCGAACGGTCCCCTCGCGGGGGCGGGATGACGGGGATGACGGGTGGCGCGGTGGTCCGGACGGGGTCTCGGTGGCGAGGCGGAGCGCGGTGCCGGCCGCGGGAGGGATGGGGCCGCCCGCCCGCGCGCCAGCGCTCGCTTCTGGACCCAGGGACCATTCGAGCCTTCCGCGCGCGGCATGGCCTGCCCCGAGGGGACCGTTCGCGCGGTGGGGTTGCGCCGTAGCTGGCCGCGAGGGGACTGGCCGCGCCTTACGAGAGTGGCGTGGCCGGCGCGAGGGGACCAGCCGAGCCTTTGCGGGCGCGGCATGGCCTGACCGTGAGGGGAA
>NZ_JBITBT010000028.1:56286-117667 GCF_044452505.1 Amycolatopsis sp. NPDC051903
CCGTTCGTGCGGTGGGATTGCGGCAAGAGCCGGCTGCGGGTGGACCTGTCGTGCCTTACGGGAGTGGCGTGGCCGGCGCGAGGGGACCGCTCGCGTCATGGCGGGGCGTGGCGGGGTTGGTGTGGGGACCAGCCGAGCCTTTGCGGGCGCGGCATGGCCTGACCGTGAGGGGACCGTTCGTGCGGTGGGATTGCGGCAAGAGCCGGCTGCGGGTGGACCTGTCGTGCCTTACGGGAGTGGCGTGGCCGGCGCGAGGGGACCGCTCGCGCTATGGCGGGGTGTGGTGCGGCTGGCGCGTGGGGACGGCTCGCGCGTTGCGACAGAGGTGCGGGATGGCGTGAGGGGACTGGTGGGGCCGTGAGCGCGTGGCGTGGCTGCGTGCGGTCGCGCCATTGCGGGCGCAGCGAGACCGGGTGCGAAGGGACCGGTCGTGCCCTGCGGACGATGGGGCGTGGTGGGACCGTTCGCGCTTGCGGCGGCGGTGTGGCTGGCGCGAAGGGACCGGCCGCGCCGTGGGGTGGGGCGTGGTCGGAGCGCGGGGACCGTTCGTGCCTCGCGGGAGTGGTATGGCCCGCCGCGAGGGGACCGTTCGTGGGCGACGGCGCCCGAGCGGTCCCGCCGGATGGGCCGACCCAAGCCAGGCGTTCCAACCGCGCCGCGCGACCCTTCCAACGAGGTGGGCCATCCGGGTGAGGACCGGCGGAACCGCCGGGAGCGCTGCGTTGCGCAGGTACCTTCGGGTCGCTCGATCAGGTGACGTGCCCGTGGGGAGCTTGCGGTGCGGTTCCAGGTCCTCGGTCCGCTGGCGGCGACGGCCGCGTTGCCGTCGGCGGCGCAGCCGCGGCGGTTGCTCGCCTTGTTGCTCGCGAGGGCCAACGAGGTGGTCGGGCGGGCGACGATCGTCGACGAGCTGTGGCCGGACGGGGCGCCGCCCAGTGCGGCGGCGATCGTGCAGGTCACGGTGTCGAAGTTGCGCAAAGCTCTGTCGCCGGGGCTGGCCGCGGACGATCCCGCCCAGCGGCTGCGGTCGGGACCACGCGGGTACGTGCTGACGGTCGCCGAAGGGGAGCTCGACGCGGCCGAGTTCGTCGAGCTGGCGTCGGCCGGGCTGGCGAGCGAAGACCGCGCCCGGCGCGGAGAGCTGCTGACGCGCGCGCTGGCCTGCTGGCGCGGCGGCGCGTTCTGCGACGTCGAGACCGGCCCGCTCGTCGAGGCGCACGAGGTGTGGCTGGAGGACCGCCGCCGGACCGTGCTGGTGCAGCTGGTGGAGCTGCAGCTCGCCGACGGCGACGGCCAGGCCGTGGTGCACCGGCTCGCCCCGGTCGTCGCCGGGCGGCCCGCCGACGAGTGGCTCGCCGGGCGGCTCGCGGACGCGCTCGCGGGACTCGGGCGGCGCGACGTGGCGCTGGAGGTGCTGCGCCGCACCCGCCGCGCGCTGTGGGACGAGGCCGGCGTGGTGCCGGGGCCGGAGCTGGACGCCGTGTACCGCCGCATCGCCGGCGCCGAGTGGACGGCCGGCGGGCCGCCCGCGCAGCTGCCCGCACCCGTCCCGGACTTCACCGGCCGCGCGGACGAACTCGCCGCTATCGCCCGGCATCTGCGCGCGCCGGCGCCGGTCGTGGTGCACGGCGCGGCCGGGTCGGGCGTCAGCGCGCTCGCCGTCCAGGCCGCGTGGCGGGCGCGCCGCCGGTTCCCCGACGGGCAGCTCGTCGCCGACCTCGCCGCGGCCGAACCCCGCGACGTGCTCGTCGCGTTCCTGCGGGCACTCGGAGCCGCGCTGGCCGAGCTCACCGGCGACCTCTCGGCGCTCGTCGCCGCGTGGCGCGGCCGCACCGTGGACCGCCGTCTGCTCGTGCTGCTCGAAAACGCGCGCACCGAAGCCCAGGTCCGCCCGCTGCTGCCGAGCGGCTCCGGCTGCGGCGTCCTCGTGACGGCGCGGCGCCCGCTGCCGGGATTGGCCGCCGCCCGGCCGGTTCCGGTCAGCGAACTGTCCACTGTAGACGCGAAGGCGCTCCTGGTCGCCGTCGCGGGCGAGACGCGCGCAGCCGCCGAACCCGAAGCCGCCGACGCGGTGGTCGCCCGCTGCGCCGGCTTCGCAACCGCGATCCGCATCGCCGGGCTGCGGCTGGCCGCCCGCCCACACCTGCGCATCCGAGACTTGGCCGCCCGCCTCGGCGACGACCGCCGCGCGCTCGACGAGCTCGTCGCCGGTGACCTGTCCGTCCGGGCCGCGGTGCTGCCGGCCCTGCGCGAATGCCCGCCCGGCGACCGCGAACTCCTGCGCCTGCTGGCCGTCTTCCGCCGGCCGGTGCCGGACTGGTGCGCCGCCGCGCTGCTGGCGATCCGGCCCGCCGAAGCCCGCGACCGCCTCGACGCCCTGGCCGACGCCCACTTGCTCACGGTCGACGACCACGGCCGGCACGCCGTCCCGCGCTTCGTCCGCCTCGGGCTGCCCGCGTCCGAAGTGGACCCGGCCGTGCTGCGCCGCGCGCTCGAAACCGTCCTGGCTCTGGCGGAGCGAGTGCTTTCCGCGCTGGACAAGGATTACGCGCCGCCCGGCCCGCCCTTCACCCGGCTCGACGTCACCGCGGCCCGCGAGGCCACCGCCGACCCAGGCGCGTGGCGGCGCACGGAAACCGAACTCGTCGCCACGGCGACCCGCCTCGCCGGGCGGCACGGGTGGCACGCCCTCGCCGCCCGGTTGTCCGACGCCTGCACCGCGCTGGCGCGCACCCCGTGGCTCGGCCGGTCCGCTCGCGTCGTGTCCGTCGTCGGCCTCGCGGCGGCGCGCCGGCTCGGTGACCGTCCCGCCGAAGCGGGCAAGCTCTTCACCCTCGCGTCCGTGCACTGGCAGCAGGGCCGCTCCCGCCAGGCCCGCACGTACTTCGCCCTCGCGAGCACCCGCTTCCGCGCGCTCGGCGATCCGCGCGGCACCGGCGCGGCCCTCGTCGCGCTGGCCGACCTCGACGCCGACGCCGGGCATGCCGCGCTCGCCGTCGAGGAACTGCGCGAAGCCCTGGATCTCCTGCGCGATTGCGGAGACGCTCCCGGTCAGGCGAACGCGGCAGCGCAGTTCGGCGGTCTGTCCGAAGACCTCGGCGACGTGCGCCGCGCCGTGGAGAGCTTCGAAGCCGCGCTGCTGCTCGCCGACGGGCGCTGGCACGACCAGGTCGCCAAGCGCTACGCCGACGTGCTGCGCCGCCACGGCCGCGTCGATCGCGCGGCCGACCTGCTGACCGGCGCGCTCGCCGGCGCGGTCCGCTCGGGCGAGCGGCACTGGGAGGCCCACGTGCTGCGCAGCCTCGGCGAACTCCACACCGACGCCGGGGAAGTCGCCGAGGGCGAGCGGTGCCTCACGCGGTCGCTGGCCCTGTTCGACCGGATCGGGCACCGCCACGCCGCCGCGTACACCCACCGCAGCCTCGCCGAAACGCGGCTGCGGGCGGCGGATCCGGCCGGCGCCCGCTACCACCTGCGCACGGCGATGACCGTCTTCCGGGACCTGAGCGACCGCCGCGGGACCGGTTACGCGCTGCTCAGCCTCGGCCGCGTCCACGCCGAAACCGGTGGGGATGCGGGCCGGGTGCTCACGGAGGCCGCCGACGTCTTCGGCAGGCTCGGCTTCCCGCTGTGGGAACTGCGCGCGTTGCGGGAGCTGACCGCGGTTCGGGGTGATTCACCCGCCGGCGCCCGGGCCCGTGAAGTCTTGGCGAAGATCAGGACCTGACCCCCTCTCCGGAACGGTTCGGACGGGCGCGTTTGGCGAAGTTATGGAGCCGGCGGCTTGGCTCCCGCTCGTCGGAAGTTCCCACGAGGAGGCAAGTCATGCGCGTTCCTCCGATGCTGCCGAAGGCGGCCGTCGGACTGGCCGCTTCGGCGGCCGCGGTGGTGCTGGGCACCACCACGGCGTCGGCCGCTCCCGCGGTCACCAAGCTGACGCAGGCCCAGGCGGCGTCGCAGCTGTCGGCGGCGGGTGTCACGCACTCGTCCAGCGGTGGTTGCACCACGCGGTCCAACTCCACTTGCACGTCGTACGAGCAGATCAACCAGACCACCGTGAGCGGCGTGATCACGCTCAAGCGCGCCAGCGGCTGCGCCATCAACATCACCGGCGGCACCGAAGTGGGCCACGCGTCGGGCACCTACAGCCACTACAACGGCTACAAGGTCGACATCTCCCACAACAGCTGCATCGACGGCTACATCAAGAACAGCTTCTCCTACATCGGCCTCCGCGGCGACGGCTACCCGCAGTGGGAGGCGCCCTCGGGCAACCTCTACTGCGACGAGGGCAACCACTGGGACATCACGTACTACACGAGCGGCGGCTGATCGGCTTCCGGCGCGCACCGGCCGCCGCTGCGGTGCGCGCCGGAACCCCCCGCGTCACGGACCGATCCGAGGCCGGGGCGGGGCCTGCCCACCTCTGAGGGCGATGGGCAGTCCCCGCTCGGCGCACCAGCCACGATGACCGGTGCGTGCACGCTCGGTCACGTCGAGTGGCAGGTGAGGTCGCCCACCCGCGTGGCCCACGAGGGTTGACCGGGCTGGCGGAGGGCGTACCGTCGTACAAATGCCCCACAGCCGAGGGGGTTCCGGCCTCACCCTCCTGACTTCCGTCCGCGACGACGACCTCGTGCTCGTGACCGCCGCGGGCGAGATCGACGCCGCGTCGATCGGCGACTTCCGGACGGTGCTCGCGCAGGCGTGCGTGGTGGGGGACAAGCTCGTGGTCGACCTCTCGCGGGTCGGGTTCCTCAGCTGCGCCGGGCTGCGCGTCCTGGAGGAGACGAGCCGCACGCGGCCGTCGCTCGCGGTGGTGGTGACCGTGCCGCTCGTGCTGCGGGTGTTCGACGTGACGGGCGCCGGCGAGGCGCTCGACGTGCGTCCGGGCCTCGTGGAGGCGTGCGCCGCCGCCCGGGCGTGAGCGGCCGCTGATCGGGTGGAGATCGCGCCGCGGTGGTTGGCGCCGCGCCGGCACTGGGTAGTCCTCCCGTGAACCCGAGAGAACGGCGAGGTGATCCGGGATGTCCACCACGACCGAACGCTCCGGCTCCCCGGGCGCTGTCGGCGCGCTGGTCGGCGCAGCAGCCGGACTGGCCGTGCTGGCCGGTCTGTACTTGATCATCGGCCCCTGGCTCGCGCGCTTCGGCGGCGCGGCCGAACTCGCGATCAGCAACACCGTGACGGGGCTGGCCATCATCGTGCTCGCGGCCGTGCGAGCACGCGACCCGCGGCCGCAGGCCCTCACGTGGGTGCTGCCCGTGCTCGGCCTCTGGGCCGCGATCTCCCCGCTGGTGCTGCGCTACGGCGACGAAACCGCGCCGTCGGCGGGTGCCTTGACGGGCAACGTGATCGCGGGTGTCGTCGTGCTGGCCGCCGGCATCGCGCTGCTCCTGAAGCGCCCGGCTACTCGCTGAGCAGCCCGCGCCACCGGGGCGCGGAGTTCGGCCCGTGCACGACCTCCGCGGTGAGCACCGGCCGGACCCAGTGCGCGTCGGCGTGCTCGGGCGCCCGCTCGAACGGCGAACCCGGCTGTTCCAGCTGCGCCAGCGCGGCGGTCAGCGAGACCAGTTCCCCTTGGGAGAAGCCGACTCCGACGCTGCCCGCGTACCGCAGCCCGGCGCCGTCGGGCACACCCAGCAGCAGCGAGGCGAACGTGCCGGCGCGGCGGCCGCCGCCGGGGCGCCAGCCGCCGATCACGACGCGGCGGACGTCCGGCGACTCGACGTACAGCCAGTCCGAGTTCGCGCGGCCCGGCCGGTACGGGCTCGACCGGCGCTTGGCGACGAGACCCGGCAGCCCGTGCTCACGGCTCGCCCGCGCGACCGCGCCGCCGTCGCCGAAGTGCGCCGGCGGGACCTGCCAGTGGTCGCCGCGCAGGCCGAGGTCGTCCAGCAGCGCCCGGCGTTCGGTGTAGGGCAGTTCCAGCCGCGACCGGTAGTCGAGGTGCAGCACGTCGGAGACGAAGAAGAACGCCGGGTGCCGGTCCCCGAGCCGCGGGGCCACGGCCGGGTCGGCTTCCGCGCGGCGGCGCAGGCCCGCCGGGTCCGGCTTGCCGCCGGCGAACACCACGATCTCTCCGTCCAGCAACGCTTCCGAGGCACCGAGCTGCGCGCCGAGGCCGCGCAGTTCGGGGTAGCGGCCGGTGACGTCGGCGCCGGTCTCGTCGACCGCCGTCACCCGCCCGCCGCCCGCACGCACGATCGTGCGGCGCCCGCCCCACGCGAACTCGTAGGCCCACTCGGCGTCTTCGGCGGTCGAGGGCATGCGGCCGGGCCGCGCGGGCATCGGCGCGAGGAACCGCGGGGTGTCTTCGTGGCCGGCTTCCGCGGGGTCGAGCCGGCGCAGCGTCCAGCCGTCCGCCACGCCGTCGTCGCGACGGCCGAGCTCGTAGCGGCCGCGCAGGCGTTCGCCGTACAGCACGAACTCGATGCGGTGCTCGTGCCACTGCACCGTCTCGTAACGGCCGCGGTCCCACACCTCGACGGTGCCCGCGCCGTACTCGCCCTTCGGGATCTCGCCCTCGAAGTCCGCGTAGTCCACGCCCTGGTCGTCGATCCGGACGGCGAGCCGGCCGCGGCCGGGGGAGCGGGGCACCCCTCGCGGGACGGTCCACGAGGCGAGTACCCCGGCGCGTTCGAGCCGGAAGTCCCAGTGCAGCCGGCTCGCGCGGTGTTCCTGGACGACGAAGACGCCGCCGCGGCCGACGGGGGTTTCGGGCACCGCTTCGGGAGTGCGGCCGAGTGCGCGCTTGCGCCGGCGTTCGGCGAGTTCGTCCGCCATGGCAGGCGTGGCACCCCCGTCCCTTCGGGTGCGCCCACTTTAGCGCTCGTTCACCCCAGCACGCGCTCCAGCCACGCCTGCCACACCTTGCCCTGTTCTTCCGGGTCGGCCGCGTCGAAGAGGTGGTGCCCGATCGCGATCGGCAGGCCGAGCGCGGAGCGCCCGTGGAAGCGGTACAGCGCGCCGGCCGTGCGGATCCCGGCGTAGTGCGGGTTCGTGTAGTCCAGCACGCCGTCGATCGTGGCGAGTCCGTCGACCTCGAAGCGCACCGGCTGACCCTCCTCGGGCGTTCCGGCGAGCCCGAGGGCGGCGACGAGCTTGGGCCACGCTTCGGGAGCCGCGGACGGCTCCGGCCCGGACGCGAGCACGAACTGCGCGCGGCGGCCCGGGAAGTAGCGCAGGAGCTGGCCGAGCGTGTGCAAGTACATGTCCCAGCCGCGGCTGAAGCTCTCGTGGTACTCCTCGCCCCAGTCCTCGGCGGTGAACCCGTGGTGGATGAAGCGCAGCACGGACGTGCCGCCTTCGGCAGCTTCCACGAGGAACTCGAACGCGTCGAAGCTGCCGTCGGGCGCGGGCGTGGCGCGGTAGGCGAACCGGTGCGGCGGTGCCCACGTGGTGATCTCGGCTTCGCTGGTGAACTCGCCCATGCGGAAGCGGACGCGGCGCGCCTCGCTGTCGACCTCGTGCTTGCCCATGAACCACGAATCGATGCCGGGCCCGGTGGCCACGGCGTCCCACACGGCCTCGGGCTCGGCGGGCAGGCGGACCTGCTTGGCGACTTCGAACTCGTGGCTCATGACCGGTTCCTCCTCACCTGACGGAACTTCACCGTGGCATTGACAAGAATAGTTGTCAAGGGTGCGGCGGCTGCGGGGGCCAGGTGCGAGACTGCGGGGGGACCGAGGGAAAGGACCGCTCATGGCGACCGTGGCCGACCAGCTGATCGACGTGCTCGTGCAATCCGGCGTGCGCCGCATCTACGGAGTGGTGGGTGACAGCCTCAACCCCGTCGTCGACGCCGTGCGCCGCAGCGGAGGAGCCGCGAAGGGCGGCATCGACTGGGTGCACGTGCGCAACGAGGAGGCCGGCGCGTTCGCCGCGGCGGCCGAAGCGCAGGTCACCGGGCAGCTGGCCGTGTGCGCCGGCAGCTGCGGGCCCGGCAACCTGCACCTGCTGCAGGGGGTTTACGACGCGCACCGTTCGGGCGCGCCGGTGCTCGCCATCGCGTCGCACATCCCGTCGACGCAGATCGGCACCGGGTTCTTCCAGGAAACGCACCCGCAGCAGCTGTTCGCCGAGTGCTCGCACTACTGCGAGCTGGTCAGCAGCCCCGAGCAGATGCCGCGGCTCGCGCGGATCGCAGTGCAGAACGCCGTGGGCCGGCGCGGCGCGGCCGTGCTCGTGGTGCCCGGCGACGTCTCGCACGAGCCGGCGGCCCACCCGACGGGCGTGTCGGCGTCGCTCGGCACGCCGCCGGCCGTGGTGCCCGCCGCGGCCGACATCGACCGGCTGGTGGAGCGGATCAACCGCGCCGAGAAGGTGATGATCATGGCCGGTGCGGGCTGCCGCGACGCCCACGACGACCTCCTCGCGCTGGCCGACGCCGTGGCCGCGCCCGTGGGGCATTCGTTGCGGGGCAAGGAGTTCGTGCAGTACGACAACCCGTTCGACGTCGGCATGAGCGGCCTGCTCGGCTACGGCGCGTGTTACGACGCGATGCACGAGGCCGATCTCGTGCTGCTGCTCGGCACCGACTTCCCGTACGACACGTTCCTGCCGCAGCGCAACACCGTGCAGGTCGACCTCGACCCGGGCCGCATCGGGCGCCGCTCGGTGCTGGAGTTCGGCGTGCTGGGCGACGTCGGCGCCACGATCCGCGCCGCGCTACCGCGGTTGCGGCGCAAGGAAGACCGCTCGTACCTACACGCCATGCTGCGCAAGCACGAGCGCGGCCTGCAGCGTGTGGTCGACGCCTACACCGGCGACGTCGCGCAGCGCGTGCCGCTGCACCCGGAGTACGTCGCCGACGTCCTCGACGAGGAAGCCGCGGCCGACGCGGTGTTCACCGTGGACACCGGCATGTGCAACGTCTGGGCCGCGCGCTACCTCACGCCGAACGGCCGGCGCCGCGTGCTGGGTTCGTTCGTGCACGGCAGCATGGCGAACGCCCTGCCGCACGCGATCGGCGCCCAGTGCGCCGCCCCGGACCGCCAGGTCGTCGCGATGTGCGGCGACGGCGGGCTGGCCATGCTGCTGGGGGAGCTGCTGACCCTGCGCACGCAACGGCTGCCGGTGAAAGCCGTGGTGTTCAACAACTCTTCGCTCGGAATGGTCAAACTCGAAATGCTCGTCGACGGCCTGCCCTCCTTCGGCACCGACCACGACCAGGTGGACTTCGCCGCCCTCGCCCGCGCGGCCGGCCTGCACGCCCGCCGCGTGGAAAAGCCCGCCGACGTGCGCGACGGCCTCCGCGAAGTCCTCGACCACGACGGCCCGGCCGTCCTGGACGTCGTCACCGACCCCAACGCCCTGTCCATCCCCCCGAACATCACCGCGGCGCAGGTCCGCGGCTTCGCGCTGGCCGCCTCACGCACCGTCCTCGGCGGCGGGGTGGGCAAGATGCTGGACCTGGCGAAGTCGAACCTGCGCAACGTGCCACGCCCGTGAACGCGAACCGGGGCGGTGCCGCGCACGGCACCGCCCCGGGCGGGGACGGGGAATGCGGCGCCGGCCGTGTTCGGCGTTCGGTTGCGGAGATCGGGAGATGGCGCCGCCGAGGTCGGCCGGGTCCGGTCGGTGGTTGTGTCGGCGGTATGCGAGCACCTCGGTAATGGCCGAAGGAGCGTTCACGCCGAAGCAGACTCGCGAAGAGCTCGGCTGGTCGCGAGAAGGGGAAACCGGCGGCGGCCGACCTCGCGACGATCCCGTCGGTGAACAAGGTGGCGCACCACCGCGGAAGTCGTCAGGAGGCCATCGCCGGTGAGGCGCGCCGGCCCTGCTGCGCGTCGGAGCGAAGGCCGCGCACCGTGCGTGAACGCGAACCGGGGCGGTGCCGCGCACGGCACCGCCCCGGAGCGAGCCGACCTCAGTCCGTCTCGGCCATCGCTTCGGCGAACTGCGCCGCGTACAGGCGCGAGTAGGCGCCGCCCGCGTGGAGGAGGGTTTCGTGGTTGCCCTGCTCCACGATGTGGCCCGATTCCATCACGAGGATGACGTCGGCGTCGCGGATGGTGGAGAGGCGGTGGGCGATCACGAAGCTCGTGCGGCCTTCCCGCAGGGAGTTCATCGCGTGCTGGATGAGGACTTCCGTGCGGGTGTCGACGGAGCTCGTCGCCTCGTCGAGGATGAGGATCGCCGGGCGGGCGAGGAACGCGCGCGCCACCGTGATCAGCTGGCGCTCGCCGGCGCTGACGGTGCCGCCCTCGTCGTCGATCACGGTGTCGTAGCCGTCGGGCAGCGTGCGCACGAAGCGGTCGACGTAGGTCGCCTTGGCGGCCTCCACGATCTGCTCCTGCGTCACGCCGTCGGCGCCGTACGCGATGTTCTCCGCGATCGTGCCGCCGAACAGCCACGCGTCCTGCAGCACCATGCCGGTCTTCGCGCGCAGCTCTTCGCGGTCCATCTTCGCGATGTCCACGCCGTCGAGCGTGATGCGGCCGCTGTCGATCTCGTAGAACCGCATCAGCAGGTTCACCAGCGTGGTCTTGCCCGCGCCCGTCGGACCGACGATGGCGACTGTCTGCCCGGGCTCCACCGTGAGCGACAGGCCGTCGATCAGCGGCGTGTCCTCGAGGTAGCGGAACGACACGTCCTGGAACTCGACCTTGCCGTGCACCACCGCAGGCCGCTCCGGGTGCTCCGGCTCGGGCTCCTGCTCCTTCGCGTCGAGCAGTGCGAACACGCGCTCGGCCGAGGCGACGCCGGATTGCAGCAGGTTCGCCATGCTCGCGATCTGCGTCACCGGCTGGCTGAACTGGCGCGAGTACTGGATGAACGCCTGCACGTCGCCCAGCGTCAGGCTGCCCGACGCCACGCGCAGCGCGCCGATCACCGCGACCAGCACGTAGTTCAGGTTGCCGATGAACATCATCGCCGGCTGGATCGTGCCCGAGATGAACTGGGCCCGGAAGCTCGCGTTGTACAGCGTGTCGTTGTGCTCCTTGAACACCTGCTCGGCTTCTTCGCGACGGCCGAAGACCTTCACCAGCGAGTGGCCGGTGTACATCTCCTCGATGTGCGCGTTGAGCCGTCCGGTGGTGGCCCACTGCTTGATGAACTGCGGCTGCGCGCGCTTGCCGATCTTGGCCGCGATGAACACCGACGCCGGCACGGTCAGCAGCGCGATCACCGCGAGCAGCGGCGAGATGAGGAACATCATCACGAGCACCCCGACCACCGTCAGCAGCGACGTGACGATCTGCGACAGCGTCTGCTGCAGCGACTGCGCCAGGTTGTCGATGTCGTTCGTGACGCGGCTGAGCACCTCACCGCGCGGCTGGCGGTCGAAGTAGCGCAACGGCAGCCGCGAGAGCTTCTCCTCCACCTCGCGGCGCAGCGAGTACACCGCGCCCTGCACGAGGCTCGTCGTCAGCCGTGCCTGGATCAGGCCGAAGAACGACGCGATCACGTACAGCGCCAGCACCAGCAGCAGCACCCGGCCCACGGCCGTGAAGTCGATGCCCATGCCGGGCACGATGTCGGCGCGCTGGAAGATGTCCGCGAGCGTGGTGTTGCCCTGCGCCCGCAGCCCCGCGACCACCGCGTCCTTCGACACGCCCGCCGGCAGGTTCTTGCCGATCACGCCCGCGAAGATCAGGTCCGTGGCCTGCGCGAGCACCTTCGGCCCGATCACGGTCAGCGCGACGCTCGCCGTGCCGAGCACCAGCACCCCGATCAGCGCGGCGCGCTGCGGCCGCAGCAGGCGCAGCAGCCGGGCCAGCGATCCCTTGAAGTCCAGGGCTTTCTCCGGCGGCATGCCGCCGGCCATGAACCGCCCCGGCCCCGCGGCCGGCGCGACGTTCTTGTTGCGCGCCGCGGTCGGCCGTTCGCCGACCTCCGTCGCCACGCCCCCGGAATTGGTGTTCTCCTCGCTCACGCCGCCTCCTGTTCGGTCAGCTGCGAAAGCACGATCTCGCGGTACGTTTCGTTGCCGTCCATCAGTTCGTGGTGGGTTCCGGTGCCGACGACCCGCCCGTCGTCGAGGACGACGATGCGGTCGGCGCCCCGGATGGTGCTGACCCGCTGCGCGACGATGACCACGGTCGCGTCGCGGGTTTCTTCGGCCAGCGCGCGGCGCAGGGCCGCGTCGGTGGCGTAGTCCAGTGCGCTGAACGAGTCGTCGAACAAGTAGATCTCCGGTTTGTGCACCAGCATCCGCGCGATCGCGAGCCGCTGGCGCTGGCCGCCCGACACGTTCGTGCCGCCCTGCGCGATCGGCGCCGCGAGCCCTTCGGACATGCGCTCCACGAAGTCCTTGCCCTGCGCCACTTCCAGCGCGTGCCAGAGTTCTTCGTCCGTCGCGTCCGGATTGCCGTAGCGCAGGTTGCTCGCCACCGTGCCCGCGAACAGGTACGGCTTCTGCGGCACCATCCCGACGATCCGCGCCAGCGCGGCCGGGTCGAGTTCCTTCACGTCGACACCGTCCACGCGGACGCTGCCACCGGTGGCGTCCATCAGCCGCGGGATCAGGTTCAGCAGCGTCGTCTTGCCGCTGCCGGTGCTGCCGATGACGGCGGTGGTCTCGCCGGGCCGCGCGATGACCGAAATGTCGCGCAGCACCGCCTTTTCGGCGCCGGGGTAGCAGAACTCGACGGCGGTCAGCTCGAGCACGCCGTGCACGCCGGCGGGGGAGACCGGCCGCAGCGGCGGCCGCACGCTCGGCTCGGTGTCGAGCACCTCGGAGATGCGCTCGGCGCTCACCTCCGCGCGCGGCACCATCATGAACATGAACGTGGCCATCATGACCGACATCAGGATCTGCAGCAGGTAGGCCAGGAACGCCGTCAGCGCGCCGATCTGCATCGAACCGCTCTCGATGCGGTGCCCGCCGAACCACAGCACGGCGACGCTCGAGACGTTCACCACCAGCATCACGGTGGGGAACATGAGCGCCATCAGGCGCCCGACCCGCAGCGACACGGTGAGCAGCTCGTCGTTGGCCTGGCCGAAGCGCTCCTGTTCGTGCTTGTCGCGCACGAACGCGCGGATCACGCGGATGCCCATGATCTGCTCGCGCATGACCTGGTTGATCTTGTCGATGCGCACCTGCATGAGCCGGAACGCCGGGCGCATTCGCGAGATGATCAGGCCGACGGCGATGCCCAGCACGGGCACGATCACCAGCAGCAGCGCCGAGAGCGGCACGTCCTGGTTGAGCGCCAGGACGATGCCGCCGACGCACATGATCGGCGCCGACACCATCAGCGTCAGCGTCATCAGCACCAGCATCTGGATCTGCTGCACGTCGTTGGTCGTGCGCGTGATGAGCGACGGCGTGCCGAACTGGCCGACCTCGCGGGCCGAGAAGTCCTGCACCTGGTGGAACACTGAGGCGCGCACGTCGCGGCCCAGCGACATCGCGGTGCGGGCACCGAAGTAGACGGCGCCGACCGAGCCGGCGATCTGCACGAGCGTGATCAGCAGCATCATGGCGCCGACCCGCATGATGTAGCCGGTGTCGCCCTTGACGATGCCGCCGTCGACGATGTCGGCGTTGAGCGTCGGCAGGTACAGCGCGGCCAGCGTCTGCACCAGCTGCAGGACGACGACCAGCCAGATGGTCGTCTTGTACGGGCGCAGGTGACTGCGCAACAGGCGGATCAGCACGGGTCGGTTCTCCCCCAGGGTGTGTCGGTCGTGGTGCTTCGGTTTCTCAGGTGCGGGCGGCGCCGGCCGCTGCCGCGGTGAGCGACGGCATGCCGGTGGACGCTTCCCGCAGGAGTTCGACGAACGTCGGCAGGAACTGGTCGTCCCGGCCGGACGTCAGCCAGTTGTGGAACGCGATGCGGGAAGCGCTCTGTACGATCCCCGCGAGCATGCGCGCGTGCAACGGATTTGCGGCACCGCCGGCTCGTTCGGTGACGGCCTCGGCGAGCACCCGCTCCACGGTGGCGTGGGCCCGCAGCATTTCCGCGAACAAACCGGCGTTCTGGAGCATGTCACGCATCCGGCGCACGTCTTCGCGCGTCGGCCGGCCGTCGCGTGAGGACTGCTCCACCGCCGCGTTGATCACCGCGTCCCACAGCGGCTCTTCGGCCGGCCGGGCCCGCAGCGCCTCCCGCACGCGCTCCTGCTGCGCGACGATGAAGGAGCAGACCGCTTCCTCCTTGCTCGAGAAGTAGTTGTTGAACGTGCGCGGTGACACGCCCACCTCGTTCGCGATGTCCTCGACCCGCAGCTGGTCCATGCCCCGCTCGAGCGCGAGCCGCAGCGCCGCGGTGCCCAGTGCCTGCCGGGCCGCGATCTTCTTGCGTTCGCGCAGGCCGAGGACGGGTGCCGCGGGTTCGGTGGTCATGCCCACCAGAGTAGCAAAAGTGCGCGGTACGCAAAAAATTGCGTACCCCGCATCTTTGGGTGGTCCCCGGATCCGGGGGTCGCCGCTACTCGGGGTGACCGCTTCGAGCCCGTCGGCGCAGGTCAGACTGGGCCGGTCAGGGCCGGGGCCGACCGGCGGGACTGTCGGGAACGGACGATCCCGGCTACGGTTGTTACCGAGCGTGAGTGTGAGCCAGGCAACCGGACAGCGGAGGAGCGCGCATGCGGGCGATGTGGAAGGGCTCGGTCTCGTTCGGGCTGGTCAGCATCCCGATCCAGCTGTACGCGGCCACCGAGAACAAGAACGTGTCGCTGCGGCAGGTGCACGAAGCCGACGGCGGCCGCATCCAGTACAAGCGCTTCTGCACGGTCGACGGCGAGGAAGTGCCCTACGCCGAGATCGCGAAGGGCTACGAGCTGCCCGACGGCGAGATGGTCGTGCTCACCGACGCCGACCTCGCCGACCTGCCGCTGGCCACGCAGCGCACCATCGACGTGCTGGAGTTCGTGCCGCTGGAGTCGATCGACCCGATCCAGTTCGACAAGACCTACTACCTCGAACCGCAGAAGAACGCGGTCAAGCCGTACGTGGTGCTGCGCGACGCGCTGCACAAGGCGGGCCACGTCGCGATCGCGAAGGTCGCGGTGCGCCAGCGCGAGAGCCTGGCCCTGCTGCGGGTCGTGTCCGACGTGCTCGTGATGACCACCATGCTCTGGCCCGACGAGGTGCGCACCCCCGACTTCCCGTTCCTGCGCGAGGACCCGCCGCAGGTGCGCCCGCAGGAGGTGACGATGGCGGGCTCGCTCATCGACTCGCTGTCGGAGCCGGTCTTCGAGTCCGAGAAGTACACGGACGGGTACCGCGAAGCGCTCGAAGCGGTGATCGAGGCGAAGGTCTCCGGGCAGGAGACGAAAAAACCGGGCGCGGTGGGCGCGAAAGCCGACGTCGTGGACCTCATGGCCGCGCTGGAGGCGAGCGTTTCCGAAGCACGCAAGTCGCGCTCGTCCACGGCCGCGGGCAAGCCGAGCTCGCGCAAAGCCGCGCCCGACAGCGAGAAGCCGGCGAAGAAGACCACCCCGCGAGCGCGCCGGCCGAAGAGCGCCTGACGGGCCGCTTTTCCAGCCGTGGCACGCTGAACTGGGCCGGATCCGGGTTCACCGGACCGGGCGCGGCGACACGCCGCCGGTATGCCAGACTCTGGCGCTCACCGGTGGTACCAAGGAGCCGTCCGGTTCAGTACCCAGCACGATCGCGGAAGGCGGCATGAGCATGGAGTGCGCGTTCTGCACCAGCGGGATCGACCACTGCCACGGCACACTGGTCGTTCACCCGGACGGCGGGTTCGCCGAGTGCACGGACGAGAACTGCACGGATCTCGACCGCATCCGGCACGCCCTCATCATCGACTGCCACACGCTCGACGAGGCGTGCGCCTGCACGCTGGCCGTCGAGGTGGAGGCGGTGCTCCGGCAGGCTTCCTGAGCCCTCCCGCGGCTCGGTGACCGTGAAGGTCCCGCTCTCCGGCACTCCGGGGAACGGGACCTTCACGGTTTTCCGCGGGCCGATTCCCCTCCGCCCCCGATCCTTACCCGATCGTGTATGCAGCTGTGTACACCGGCTTGGCGATGTGCTAACACTAACGAGGTCCTTCGGCTCTCCCTCCCCCTCGGAGCCGGAGGACCCCTTAGTCGGTGCGCTGCGCCGCACGCTTCGCGGGCGAACTCAGTACCGGTAGTGCTCCAGCTTGTACGGTCCGGCCACGTCCACGCCGATGTACTCCGCCTGCTCCTTGCTGAGCTTCGTCAGCTTGACGCCCAGCGCGTCGAGGTGCAGCCGCGCCACCTTCTCGTCCAGCAGCTTCGGCAGCCGGTGCACGCCCACCGCGTACTCGCCGGGCTTGCTGAACAGCTCGATCTGCGCGATCGCCTGGTTCGCGAACGAGTTCGACATCACGAACGACGGGTGCCCGGTCGCGTTGCCGAGGTTCATCAGCCGGCCTTCGGACAGCACGATGATCGAGTGCGCCGCCCGCCCCTCGGCCGCGGGGAAGCGCCACTCGTGCACCTGCGGCTTGATCTGGAGCTTCCGGATGCCGGGCACCTTGGCGAGCCCGGCCATGTCGATCTCGTTGTCGAAGTGGCCGACGTTGGCCACGATCGCGTTGTGCTTCATCCGGCCCATCTGCGCGGCCGAGATGATCCCGAAGTTGCCGGTCGTGGTGAGGAAGATGTCGGCGCGCTCCACCACGTCGTCGAGTTCGACCACGTCGAGGCCCTCCATCGCCGCCTGCAGCGCGCAGATCGGGTCGATCTCCGTGACCACGACGCGCGCACCCTGGCCGCGCAGCGCCTCGACGGCGCCCTTGCCGACGTCGCCGTAGCCGCACACCACGGCGAGCTTGCCGCCGATCATCACGTCGGTGGCGCGGTTGAGGCCGTCGACCATGGAGTGGCGGATGCCGTACTTGTTGTCGAACTTGGACTTCGTCACCGAGTCGTTGACGTTCATGGCCGGGAACAGCAGGGTGCCCTCGGTGGCGAGCTTGTAGAGCCGTTTGACGCCGTTGGTCGTCTCCTCGGTGACGCCGCGGATCCCCTCGGCCAGGCGCGTGAAGCGCCGGGGGTCGGCGGCGAGACTCTCGGCGAGTGTGCGCAGGATGATGCGGTACTCCTCGGGGTCGTTCTCGTCGGCTTCCGGCACGGCGCCGGTGGCTTCGAACTCGACTCCCTTGTGGACGAGCAGCGTCGCGTCACCGCCGTCGTCGAGGATCATGTTCGGGCCCTGCCCGTCGGGGAAGCGGAAGAGCAGGTCGGTGCACCACCAGTACTCGTCGAGGGTTTCGCCCTTCCACGCGAACACCGGTGTGCCCTCGGGCTCGTCCGGTGTCCCGTTCGGACCGGCGACGGCCGCGGCCGCGGCTTCGTCCTGGGTGGAGAAGATGTTGCACGACACCCAGCGCACGTCGGCGCCGAGCGCCACGAGCGTCTCGATCAGCACGGCGGTCTGCACAGTCATGTGCAGCGAGCCGGCGATGCGCGCGCCCTTCAGCGGCTGCGCCGCGGCGAATTCGCGACGGATCGCCATCAGGCCCGGCATTTCGTGCTCGGCCAGGCGCAGCTGCGTCCGCCCGGCTTCGGCGAGGGCCAGGTCGGCGACGGCGAAGTCGACGCCGTTCACGGTCTGCAGGTTCGGGCTCATGTTCGTTCCCCTTGGAGTGGTCGTTTCCGTTGCCGGGCAAGGCGAATCACGGCGCCACCGCGTACGGGGCACCGGAGCCTGCCGGAGGGTTCAGGAGGCGCGGACGCCGTTCGCCGGCGAATTCCGCTTCGGTGAAAACAAAAGGCACCTCCTTGTCAGGAGGCGCCCTTGTCCGGACTCACGGGCCGAGCGTGGCGGAACCCTCGAGGTTACCGTCGCAGCGCCTCTCGGCCCGGAGTGCGCGCCCGCGGGCGCGCGTCTCGTTTTCCCGCCATCCACCATGGCAAGACGGGCCGGAGGCTGTCAAGCGAGCGGCTCGGGCAGGTCGAGGTCGACGTGGCGGCTGGCGAGCGTCTCGGCCAGCACGGTGAGCTTCACGTTCAGGTCCTGTGAGGTGCGGCGCAGGATGTCGAACGCCTCGTCGGCCGTGATCCCGCGCCGCTGCATCAGGATGCCCTTGGCCTGGCCGATCACGTCCCGCGAGTCGATCGCCTTGCGCAGCTGCGCGTTCTGCAGCTCCGCGGCGGTCACGGCGCGCGTGTTGGCCAGCGCGAGGGAGCCGTGGGTGGCGAGCAGCAGTGCGACGTCGCGATCGGCTTCCGTCAGCGCGCCGGCTTCGTGCGCGTACACGTTCAGCGCGCCGGACACCTGCGGCGGGCGCGCGTCGGGCAGCAGCGCGATGGCGAGCAGCGAGCCGACGCCGTGGCGGGCGGCGGTGGGGCCGAACTGCGGCCACTTGGCCTCGCGCGCGAGGTCCTGGCTCTCCGCGTGGGCCGGGCCGTCGGGCCGGGCGGCGTCGACGCAAGGTCCTTCGCCGGTGCGGTACTGCACCTGGTCGAGCTCCGTCGCGATCGGGTCGGTCTCGACGGGCGTGTAGAAGATCCCGTCGGGCGCGCGCAGCGTGATGCTGACCAGCGACGCCGCCGGGATCACGCGCGCCGCGGTCGTCACGAGTTCCCGCAGCACACCGCCGATCGTCGTGGCGCCGAGCAGCGACCGGGTGAGTCCGCCGAACTCCCCGCCCAGCCCCGCGAACCGGTCACCGGGCCGCGCGCGGGGAGCGTCGCCGTCGGACATGCCGTCACCTCGAATCCTGGGGTTCCCTTCGGGCTACCCGCCCCGGGGTGGCGGCCAAACGGGGCCGTGGTCACTCCGGCGGGCGCGGGAACTCCGCGCGGACACCGAGCAGCCGCACCGGCTTGCCGAGCTCGAACATCCCCAGCACCTCGTGGGCCGCGCGGCCGATGGCCGCGGCGTCGGACGTCGGCTCGGGGAGCGTGACGCTGTGCGTGTGGGTGAAGAACGGTGCGAACCGCACCTTCACGGCCACGCGTGCCGCGGGGCGGCCCTCCTCGGCGACGTCAGCAGCGACGCGCTGGGCGAGCCCGTCGATCTCGTCGGCGATGCGGCCGGGATCGGTGAGGTCCTGCTGGAAGGTCGTTTCCCGGCCGCGCGAGCGGGCCACGTACGGGGTGGCGGTGACCTCGGCGTCGCTGATGCCGCCCGCGAGCAGCCGGTACCACGGGCCGAGCCGCGGGCCGAAGCGCGCGGCCAGGTCTTCGGGGTCGGCCCCCGCCAGTTGCAGCACCGTGGTGAAGCCGGCTTCGGCGAGCTTCTTGGCGGTCTTGCGCCCGATGCCCCACAGGGCGTCGGTGGGCCGCTCGGCCATCACGGCCCACCAGTTCTCCCGCGTGAGCCGGTAGATACCGGCGGGTTTGGCGAAGCCGGTGGCGAGCTTCGCGCGCAGCTTGTTGTCGCCGATCCCGACGGAACACGACAGGCCGGTTTCCTCCTGCACCGCGTGGCGGATCTCGGCGGCGAAGGCTTCGGGGTCGGCGGTGGTCACGCCGAGGAAGGCTTCGTCCCAGCCGAGGACTTCGACGACGGCCGGGAACTCGCGCAGCCGCGCCATCACCCGGTCGGAGACCTCCTGGTACGCGGGGGCGTCGGTGGCGAGGAAGACGGCGTCGGGGCAGCGTTTCGCGGCCAGGCGCAAGGGCATGCCGGATTGGATGCCGAATTCGCGGGCCTCGTAGGAGGCGGTGGCCACGACGGCGCGTTCGGAAGGGTCGCCGGTCCCGCCGACGACGACCGGGCGGTTGCGCAGCTCGGGGTGGCGGGCGATCTCGACCGCGGCGATGAACTGGTCGAGATCGACGTGGAGGACCCAGGTGGTGGTGGGCACGGGGTCCAGTGTGCTGGGTTGGGGTGGGGTTGTGCACGTGTGTGGGGGTGGGTGGGCCGGGTCGTGCTGGAGTGGGTGGGTGGTTGTGGCTGGGGGAGTGAGCGGCTCGTCGCGCTGGGGCGCGACGTTGCGCTGGGGCGAAAACCCGCTGGGGGCACCCCGATCTTTGATTGTCACGACGGTCTGGAGCACTTTGTCAAGGCTGGAAAGCGTGCCTTGACAAAGTGCTCCAGACCGCGTGGAAGGCGGGGATCGAGGTGCAGGGCCGGGTGTGGGTGCGTGGTGGGGGTGCGTAGTCGGGTGGCGGTGGGCAGGGGTGGGTGAGTGGGTGAGGTGCGTTGTGGGTTGGGAGGAGTGGGTGCGTGGTGGGGTGTGTTGGGGGGTGGCGGTTGGGAGGGGTGGGTGCGGGGCTGGGGTGCGTAGCCGGGTGGGGGTTGGGAGGAGTGCGTGCGTGGTGGGGTGGCGGTGGGCCTGCGGTGCGGTCAGCCGTGGCTGTGGCCGCCGATGATGTGGAGGGCGACGCCGCCGCCGGCGGACAGGAGGGCGCCCAGGGTGAGGGCGGGGCTGGTGGTCACGAGGCCGGCGACGAGGAAGGCCACGGCGCCGAGGTCGAAGAGCACCGCGAGGATGGTCAGGGCGAGGCGGTTCGGGGCGGGTTTGCCGCGCGAGAGGGCCGCGGCCAGTGCGGGGTCGCTGAGTTCGAACCAGCGCTCGATCTTGTCCAGCTCGCTGCGTTCTTCGTGACTGAGCATGGAGGTCTCCTTCGGCGGCGCGCCTGCCGGTGTGCTCGGCAGGTACCCGCACGCGCGGTGCGCCAACCGCTCCGCAGCGGATTCACCCGGGTGTCCGCAGTCGTATAACGGCCTATACGTCGATTCGTGGTTCAACCGGGTGGGTTCCGGCGTCCACTGTGGACCCTTGATCGACCGGACGGGTGACTGTGGCGCTCACGCTGCGGAGCGCGGCTCCCAGTCGGTTCCCTTGTCCGCCAAGGGGAACCGTCAGGGTTCGCAGGTGGGTTCGGGGCCGGTGTAGCCCGGGCGCGACGAGCTGTCGATCCCGACCTCGCAGGGGATGGCGGGGTCGGCGTGGTTGCCGTCGACGTGGGCGCCCGTCGAGCCGATCGCGAGGCCGATCGCGTGGTCGGGGCCCGCGGCGAAGGTGTTGCCGGTGATGGTGGCGCGCTGGACGTCTTCGAACATCAGCGTCTGCGACGCCTTGAGCGTCTCGCAGTCGTTGTCCTTGATGACGAAGTCGGTCGAGTGGCCCTTGCCGTCGCCTTCGCCGTCGTTCGGGCCCTCGGCCATGAGGCACGTGTTGTCGATCTTTTCGCAGCGGTTGTCCTCGATGCGGACGTGGTTGCTGGGCCGCGTGTCGCTGGCGAAGGTCTGCAAGCAGTCCGCGTGGCCGTTGCGGTTGGACGTCCCGCTGACGGTGTTGTGCCGGATGGTGAGGTAGTCACCGAAGAAGCGGATACCGTCGCCGTCGCCCCCGTGCGGTTCGGTGATCGTGGTGTTCTGCAGGGTCACGTGGTCGCCCTCGAGTTCGACGCCGGGAGCGGACGGGTTCGTGAGCGTGAAGCCGTCGACCACCACCCAGTCGGCGTCGACGTCGATGCCGGAAACCTGTTGTCCCGCACCGGAGTACACCCGCGGGTGGTCCGGGGTGCCGCCTTCGGTGATCTCCAGCCGGTCCGCCGGCGCGGCGTGCGCGGCGGGCGCGCACACGCCCGCCAGGACGACGCCGGCGGCGGCCAGCCGGACGAGGGTGGAGCCGTTCATCCGGTCCTCCGGTTCGTGAGGGTGATCGTTCGAACCCGCACCGTAAGCGCCCCGCCGGGGACCCGTCCCGATCCGGGCCGCTTCCTGCGGCCGGATGTGATGCAGTATCGTTACTGCGAGTTACCTCACTGAGGTCCGACCACGCCGAGGGGAGCGTCGGTGCAGGGTGACCAGGTGATCGCGGAGCGTTATCGACTGCTCGAGCGGATCGGCACCGGCGGCATGGGTGTGGTCTGGCGTGCGCGCGACGAGCAGCTCGACCGCGTGGTGGCGGTCAAGCAGGCCCGGCTCTCCGACGCGGTGAGCGGCCGTACCCTGCGGCGCGAGGCCCGCCTCGCCGCCGGGGTACAACACCCGAACGTGGTCACCTTCTTCGACGTGGTGGCCCACGGCGACGAGCTGTGGCTGGTGATGGAGTACGTCCCGTCGCGCAGCCTCGCCGAGCTGCTGACCGAACGGGGCAGCCTGCCGGTGCGCACCGTCGCCGAGATCGGCGTGCAGGTCGCGGCGGCGCTGGCCACCGTCCACGAGCGCGGCATCGTGCACCGCGACGTGAAGCCCGGCAACGTCCTCATCACCGAAGACGGCCGCGCGAAGCTCACCGACTTCGGCATCTCCCGCTCGGTCCGCACCGACGAGACGCTCACCGACTCACCGCTCATCGGCGGCACCCCGGGCTACCTCGCGCCGGAGGTCGCGCAGGGCCACGCGCCGACGCCCGCGTCGGACGTGTTCTCCTTGGGCGCCACGCTGTTCGCGGCCGTCGAAGGTGTGCCGCCCTTCGGTGGCGGCAACGAGTTCGCGACGATCCGCCGCGCCGCGGAGGGTGTCGTGTCGCCGCCGCGCCAGGCGGGCGACCTCGCGCCCGCGCTCGCCGCGCTGATGAGTGCCGCGCCCGCGGACCGGCCCACGGCGGCCGCCGCGCACGGCCTCCTCGCGGCGGGGCTCGACGGGCTCCCGGCCGCGGCACCCCTGCGCCCGGGCCGTGGCCGCCGTCGCCGGTTGGTGCTCGCCGGGGTGGCCGTCGCGGCGGTCGTGGTGCTCGCCGGTGTCGCGCTGGTTGCGTTGCCTGGCAAGGAAAACGCCGCGACACCCGCGGCTGGAGCGGGCGCGTCCGCGGCGCCCGCGAAGCTCGGCATCGGGCGGGATCCGCGCTCGGCCGATCCGTGCCGGCTCGTCGACCCGGCGCCGCTCAAGCCCTTCGGCGACCCCGAGGTGGACCCGGACTACGGCAACTTCGACCGTTGCGACGTGATCATCCACCGCCCCGGCCAAGACGTGCAGGCCGACGTGAAGGTGGAGCTGCAGGACCCGCCCGCGGACAAGGCGGCGCCGGAGGGGCAGCGCACCCGCTCGGGCCCGTTCGACGTGTTCGGCGACCCCGCGCAGGACGGCGAATGCGTGCGCCTGATCCAGCTGCAGGACCGCTACCTCGTGCGCGTGACCGTCGCCGACGACGAGGGCGACCACCTCGACGTGTGCCAGGCCGCCGGGGTCGCGGTGGCGTCCGCGACGAAGGCGCTGGCCGCCTCGGGCGTGCCGGCGCGGGCGACGCCGTGGCCCGCCGGTTCGCTCGCGCGCGTCGACGCCTGCGCGCTGCTCGATTCGCCGACGCTCGCCAGCGCGGCGGGGGTGGCGGCTCCGGTGCAGGTGGAGCCCGGTTACGGCAACTGGACCTGCGATTGGGACAGCTCGGCTTCCACCCGCTCGGTGACCGTGATCTTCGACCGCGACCAGCCGCCGGACGGGGACAGCGGCCAGCTCGTGCAGGTCGCGGGCCACGACGCCTACCTCAAGACCGACGAGTTCGCCGACAACACCTGCCAGGCCCTGCTGGTCTACCGCCGGTACACCGACGCCCACGGGGAGGCCGCGGTGGAGCAGCTCAAGGTCGTCCTGCACGGCGACCCGCCCTCGGCCCAGCTGTGCGCACCGGCCACCGCGCTCGCCGGCACCGTCGTCTCGAAGCTGCCGCAGGCATGACCGCACTGCGCCCCGGCGGCCAGGCCGAACCCCTCGGTGCCGACCACGGCAGCCTCGCCTTCGGCGTGCCGCCCTCGCCGCCCGGCACGATCTTCGCGCTCGCCGTCACCGGCGGAATCCGCATGCCGCCGCGCGACGGCCGCGAAGTGCTGTTCGGCCGCAACCGCGAGGACGTGCACGTCTGCGTCGGCGAGGACGACCGCAAGGTCAGCCGCAAACAGGGGTTCCTCGTGCGCCGCCGCGACGCCTGGTGGATGCACAACACCGGCCGGCTGCCGATCCGGCTGCCCGGCTCGCGGCTGCTGTTCCCCGAGGAAGAGCCCGTGCCGCTCGCTGAGGGCTACACGGCCGTGTTCGTGCGCGGGTCCGCCGACCGCGAGCACCTGCTCGAGCTGTACGTGGCGGGCGCGGACGGGCGCCGGCCCGAGTCCCGGCCGCAGGACGTGACGGAGCCGCCGCGCATGTGGCGGCTCAGCCCCGAGGAACGGCTCGTGCTCGTGTCGCTGGCGCAGCGCTACCTGTTGCAGCAGCCGTACCCGCAGCCCATGGCGTGGCGGCAGATCGCCGAGCAGCTCGCCGAACTCGAACCGGGCAAGCGCTGGACGTCCAAGCGCGCGGAGCACCTCGTGGTCGCCGTGCGCGGGCGGCTCGCCCGCGCCGGCGTCCCGGGCCTCACACGCGAGGAAGTCGGTGAGCCGGTGGGCAACTCCCTCAACGACAACCTCGTGAAGGAACTGCTGCTGTCCACTTCGCTCGTGCCGCCGGACCTCGCCTTGCTCGAACCACCCGATGACGACGCCGTCGGCCCGCCCGGTTCGGGAGGGGTCCCGGCGCCCCCTGGCTAGCCTCGCGGCGCGCGGTGGGTCGGCCCCGCGCCTGAGCGGGTGGGGGCGGTGTGACCGGTGAGAGGACGCGGGTTTTGCCCGCCGGGCACCCGAGCCTGGCGCGGGGGTTCGCGTCACCGGCGGGGACGCTGGTGGTCCTGGGGCCGGCCGGGGGAGTGCTGGTGCCACCGACCGAACCGGACCCGGTGACGTTCGGGCGCAACACCGCCGAGGTGTCCGTGCCGGTGGGGGAGGACGACCGGCGCGTGAGCCGCCGCCACGGCGTGCTGGAGCGGCACCGGGAACGGTGGTGGGTGCGGGCGACGGGCAAGGTCCCGTTGCGCCTGCCCGAGTCGCGGCTGCTGTTCACCGGCGCCGCGCCGGTGCCGTTGCCGGGCGGCTACCTGCCGCTGTACGTGCACGGCTCCCGCGGGCGCGAACACGTGCTGGAGGTGCACGTCGCCGACGGCCGGCCGGTCGCGCCCCCCGTGGCGGACGGCGTGCTCGCCGCGCGGGAACGGCTCGCGCTCATCGTGGTCGGCCAGAGTTTCCTGCGCTGGGAAGCACATCCGCGGACGCTGCCGTCCGAGCGGGCCGCGGTCCAGCTCGCCGCCCTCGACCCCGGCGGCGGCTGGACGCCGCTCACGGTGCGCGCCGCCGTCGACGCCGTGCGCGCCCGCCTCGATCCGGCGCGCGGCGACGAACAGTTGCTGACCGGCCTGTTGGCGTCCGCCGTGCTCGTGCCACCGGACCTCGCCCTGCTGACGGCGGCGGCACGGTCGCCCGGAGTACCCGACTGGACACAGAGGACAGTCGGCTCGTAGGGGCGCCGGAGTGGTTGTGCCACGCGGAGGCGGGAACGCCCGCGCCGTGGACTCCGCGTGCCGAGTCTCACACCGCCGTTCGCTGGGGCCGATCGGCGCCGCGGAGGTGGGTTTCGAGGGTGTCGAGGGCTTCGCCGAGGGCCGTGAACTGCTCGGGCGTGAGGCTGTCGACGAGGAGTTCGCCGACGAGTGCGGCGTGGCCCGCGGCGGCTTCGCGAAGCTGTGACCAGCCGAGATCGGTGAGGAACGCGATCACGCCCCGGTCGTCCGACTCGCACGAGCGGCGGCCGACGAGCCCCGCTTTCTCCAACTGGCCGACCTGGTAGCTCAGGCCGCTCTTCGACGTCAGCGCCGCCCCGGCCAGCTCGGTCATCCGCAGTGCCCCGCCGGCGGCGGCGAGCCGGGCCAGAACTTCGTACTGTGGATGCGAAAGCCCCGCGTCGTCGCGAAGCTGCTGTTCGACGCGGCGGTTGAGCTGCGAGGTCACCGCCAGGAAGGCCTGCCAGGTCTGCAGCTGGCGATCCGTGAGCCATCGGGGTTCGGCCATGCACCCATGGTAACGCAGGTTGTTCAAATTTGAACGTTGTTGTAGGGTCGATCGAGTCGTGGTTCAAATTTGAACCACCTGGGAGAACGGAGCGGTCGATGACCACAGCAGCGGAGGTGCGTACGCGGGTGCGGATCCCGCTGCGGCTCGGCGAGGACTTCGAAACCGACGCGGAGGCCGTCACGTTCCGGGGGCTCGCCGACGGGCTGGAGCACCTGGCGTTCGTGCTGGGCGAGCCCGGCGAGGTCCCGCTCGTGCGGCTGCACTCCGAGTGCCTCACCGGCGATGTCTTCGGCTCTGCCCGCTGCGACTGCGGCCCGCAGCTGCGCGAGTCCGTGGCGCGGATCTCCGAGACCGGCGGCTACCTGCTGTACCTGCGCCAGGAAGGCCGCGGGATCGGTCTGTACAACAAGCTCGACGCGTACGCGCTGCAGGACAGCGGTCTCGACACGTACGCGGCCAACGCGGCGCTCGGCCTGCCTGAGGACGCCCGCGACTACACCGCCGCCGCGCAGATGCTCACCGCGCTCGGGGTGCGCGAGCTCGACCTGCTGTCGAACAACCCGGACAAGGCCGCACAGCTGACCGCGCACGGTCTCGAGGTGCACGAGCGCGTGCGCACGGGCGTGTTCGCGACCGAGACGAACGTCCGCTACCTGCGCGCGAAGGTCGAGCTCACCGGGCACAGCCTCACGCTGCCGAACGGCTTCGGGCACGCCGGCATCGCCAGCTGACCCCGCGTCCGCCGGCTCGAACAGTCCACTGAGGACAGGCGGCCGGACGCGCGAACACCGCCACGGTCCTGAGTGGACAGGACCGTGGCGGCGGGTTCCGGACGGGCCGGGGAGTGTTCGGCTCAGACGTAGTCCTTGTACTTGTCGAGGAACCGCACCGGCTTGGACAGCGCGTCGCGCCGGAACGGGTCGCCCAGTTCCCGGGTGCACATGATCTCGAGGACCGTGGTGCGGCCCTGGTTCATCTGGGCGTCCACCGCCTGCCGCAGCGCCGGGCCGACCTGGTCGAGCCGGTCCACGACGACGCCTTCGGCGCCCATCGACCGCGCGATCCCCGCGAAGCTCGGGCTTTCGAGCTCCCCGGCGACGAACCGGCGGTTGTAGAAGTCGACCTGGTTCTTCTTCTCCGCGCCCCACTGGCGGTTGTGGAACACCACGGCCGTGACCGGGATGTCGTGCCGGACGCAGGTGAGGATCTCGCCCATGCTCATGCCCCACGCGCCGTCACCGGCGTAGGAGATCGCGGGCCGGTCCGGTGCGGCGACCTTGGCCCCGATGATCGTCGGCAGGGCGTACCCGCAGTTGCCCCAGCTCATCGCCGCGAACATGCTGCGCGGCCGCTCGAAGCGCAGGTAGCTGTTGGAGACGGAGTTGATGTTGCCGATGTCGGTGGACACCATGACGTCCGCGGGCATCGCGTGCTCCAGCTCGCGCAGCACCTGCCGCGGGTGCAGCCAGTTGCCGTCCTCCTGCTGGGCCTCACTGATCACGTCGAGGCTGTAGGGGTCCTTCTCGTGCGTCCAGCCGGTGAGCTCGGCTTCCCAGGCCTCCTTCTCCGCCCGCAGCTTCGCCAGCCGCTGGTCCTTCGTCGCGTCGCACGTGAGCGTGCGGTCCGTCAGCCGCTGCGTGAGCGCCTGCGCCGAGGCCTTCGCGTCGCCGCAGATGCCGACGGTGATCTTCTTGACCAGGCCGAGCATCTTGTGGTCGGCGTCGATCTGGATGATCTTCGCGTTGGTGGGCCAGTAGTCGAGGCCGTGCTGGGGGAGCGTGCCGAACGGCCCGAGCCGGGAGCCCAGCGCCACGACCACGTCCGCCTGGGACAGCAGCTTCATCGCGGCCTTCGAACCCTGGTAGCCGAGCGGTCCGCACCACTGCGGGTGGCTCGCGGGGAACGAGTCGTTGTGCAGGTAGCTGTTGACGACCGGGGCGCCGAGGCGTTCCGCGAGCGCCCGGCACTCCTCGACGCCGTCGGACATCACGACCCCGCCGCCGGAGATGATCACCGGGAACTCAGCCGCGGCCAGCAGTTCCGCCGCCTCGTTGAGGCTCTGCTGCCCGCCGGGGCCGCGGTCGAGCCGCTGGGGCTCCGGGATCTCGGTGGTGATCTCGCCGTAGAAGTGGTCGCGGGGGATGTTGAGCTGCGTCGGCCCGATCTCGGACATCGCGCGGTCGAACGCGCGCCCGGTGAACTCCGCCATGCGGCGCGGGTTGTTGACGTGCCCCTGGTACTTGGTGAACTCCTGGAACATCGGCAGCTGGTGCGCTTCCTGGAAGCCGCCCAGCCCCATGCCCATCGTGCCGGCCTCGGGGGTCACGACGACGACGGGGCTGTGCGACCAGAAAGCGGCCGCCACCGCGGTGACGGTGTTGCTGATGCCCGGCCCGTTCTGGCCGATCACCACGCCGTGCCGGCCGCTGACGCGCGCGTAGCCGTCGGCCATGTGCGCGCCGCCCTGCTCGTGGACGACGGGGATCAGCCGGATCCCGGCCGGCGCGAAGATGTCCATCGCGTCCATGAACGCGGAGCCCATGATGCCGAAGATGTCGGTGACGCCGTTGGCCACCAGGGTCTCCACGAAGGCCTCCGACGGCGTCATCTTCGTCGGCCCGGCGGCCACGGTTCGGCCGTCTCCGGTCTTCCTGTCAGCCATGCATGCACCCCTTCGAGCAAGTTGGTTTACAGAAATCGGTACTGAGAGTTCCTAAAATCAGGATGGAGTGACCATAGGACGCTCGCGACCGGCTGGTCAATGCCATCTTTCGGAAAATGAGACGCAGTGTGCTAGTTTCTGCGAATCGGACGCACGAGCCCAGGAGGTGTGGTGGAGCTGATTCGCGACCCCGACGGCGCGGTGAACGGGGATACCCCGGCTCTGCGGCTGTTCTCGCTGCTCGAGCGGATCGCGGCCAAGGACCAGCTGGTCACCTTGCAGGGGCTGGTCGAGGAGACCGGCCTGCCGAAGCCGACGGTGCACCGCATGCTGCAGCAGCTCGACGCCGCCGGCCTGCTGATGCGCCAGGCCGACGGCCGCCACTACGGCACCGGTGTGCGGCTGCGGCGGCTCGCGGAGAACCTGCTGCTCAACGCGACGCACCACGGGGTCCGGCACGCGATCCTCAAGAACCTGGTCGACGAGCTGGGCGAGAGCTGCAACATCACCGCGCTCTCCGGCAGCGAGATCGTCTACCTGGACCGCGTCGAGACCTCCGAGCCGCTGCGGTTCTACCTGCGGCCCGGCTCGCGGGTTCCGGTGCACTGCTCGGCGAGCGGCAAGATGATCCTCTCCCAGCAGACGCCGGGACAGCGGCGCCGGCTGCTCGGCGCCGCGCCGCTGCGCCCCTACACGCAGAAGACGGTGACCGACGTCGACACCCTCGAGGCCGAGTTCGCCCGCATCCGGCGCGACGGGTTCGCGCTGGACGAGGAAGAGTTCCTGCCGGGGCTGGTGTGCGTCGCGGTGCTGGTCCCGGCGCCCGCCGGACGGTCGAACCTCGCGGTCGCGGTGCAGGCGCCCGTGATGCGGCTGACCCCGGACAAGGCGTTGCACACGTTGCCGGCGTTGCAGCGGGCCGCGGCCGCGATCAGCCGCGTCGAGGCCGAAGGTGCCGCGGAGGACGCCGACAGCATCCCGTTGTGAACCCGAAGGGGGAGAGCGTGACGGACTTGCCCGACCGGCCGGTCGCGGTGCGCGAGGTCTTCGGCCTCGATTCGGACCTCGTGGTACCGGCGTTCGCCGAGCCCGATGAGCACGTGCCCGAGCTCGACGAGGCCTACCGGTTCAACCCGGACGTGACGCTCGCGCTGCTCGCCGGCTTCGCCCGCAACCGCCGCGTGCTCGTCCAGGGGCTGCACGGCACGGGGAAGTCGACGCACGTCGAGCAGGTCGCCGCGCGGCTGAACTGGCCGTGCGTGCGGGTGAACCTCGACGGCCACCTCAGCCGGCTCGACCTCGTCGGGAAGGACGCGGTGGTGCTGCGCGAGGGCAAGCAGGTGACGGAGTTCCGCGACGGCATCCTGCCGTGGGCGCTGAGCCGGCCCGTCGCGCTGGTCCTGGACGAGTACGACGCGGGCCGGCCGGACGTGATGTTCGTGATCCAGCGGCTGCTGGAGCGCGACGGGCGCTTCACGCTGACCGACCAGAACCGGGTGCTGACCCCGCACCCGGCGTTCCGCCTGTTCGCGACCGCCAACACCGTCGGGCTCGGCAACCTCAACGGGCTCTACCACGGCGTCCAGCGGCTCAACCACGCGCAGGTCGACCGGTGGAACATCGTGGTGGCGCTGGACCACCTGCCCGCGGCGGAGGAGGTCGCGATCGTGCGCGCACGGGTGCCGTGGCTCGACGGCGCGCTCGCGGAAGCGATGGTCGCGGTGGCGGCGTTGACGCGGGAGGGTTTCCGGGCCGGCGACGTGTCGGCGCTGATGTCCCCGCGCACGGTCATCACGTGGGCGGAGAACACCGAGATCTTCGGCGACGCGGCGCTCGCGTTCCGGCTGTCGTTCGTGAACCGCTGCGACGAGGCGGAGCGGCCGGTGCTGGCGGAGTACTACCAGCGCTGCTTCGACACCGAGCTCGCACTCACCGCGTGACCGAAGTGGACGGTGCGCTGCGCCGGCGCCGCTGGGCCGAAGAGCTCTGCGCCACCACCCTCCGCGCGCTGAGCGGCGATCCCGGCGTGCACTTCCGCGGCTGGCGGCTGTACCGCGGGCCGCACGCGCTCCCGGCGCCGCCGCACCTGCGGCCCGGTGAGGACGACGACTTCGAGGCGTTCCGCGGCACCGCGGACGGGATGGCGTTGCGCCTGCTCGGCTCGGACGCCGCGCTGCACCGGCGGTTGCGGCCGGCCGACGGGATCGCACGGCTGGTCTTCGAACTGCTCGAACAGTTCCGCGTCGAGTCGCTGGTGCCGGCGGCGCTTCCCGGAGTGGCCCGCAACGTGCGGGAACGCTACCGCCGGTGGGCGCTCGGGGCGCACCACGCCGGCCTCACCGAGACCGCCGCGGGACTGCTGGTCTACACGGTCGCGCAGGTCGGCCGGGCCCGCGTGCTCGGGGAGCCGGTGCTCGAAGAGACCGAGGACTTGATCGAGGCCACGCGAGCCGCGCTCGCCCCGGTCATCGGACCGGAACTGGCGGGTCTGCGCCGGACCCGCGACAACCAGGTGGCCTTCGGCGGGTACGCCCGGGCGCTGGCCGAGAAGGTCGGTTCGCTGCTCGCCGACGCGGGCTTGGGTGGCGACGGTGACGAAACCGCCGACGCGGCGCCGTTCGCGGCGCTGCTGGACTTCGACGACCCCGCCGACGGCGGCGTCGCGCGGGCCGGTGACCTTCGTGAGCGGGCGCCGGCGGACGGCGTGGGCTACCGCGCCTTCACCGCCGCGTACGACCGCGAGCCCGCCCCGCGCACCCTCGTGCGTCCGGAGCTGCTGAAGGAGTTCCGCGAGACCCTCGACCGGCGCGTGGCCGCGCAGGGCGTGAGCTGGATGCGGCTCGCGCGGGACCTGCGGACGCTACTGGCCACGCCTTCGGCCGACGGCTGGGAGGGGGCGCAGGAAGAGGGCTACGTCGACGGCCGCGCGCTGTCGCGGCTGGTGTCCTCGCCGGGTGAGGGCGCCGTGTTCCAAGTTCCGCGCATCGCGCCCGCCGGCGACGCGCTGGTGACCTTCCTGATCGACTGCTCGGGCTCGATGAAGGAGCACCGCGAGTCCGTGGCGGCGCTCGTCGACCTGTTCGCCCGCGCGCTGGAGCCCGCCGGCGCGGCGTGCGAGATCCTCGGGTTCACGACCGCGGCCTGGCACGGCGGCCGCGCCCGCCGCGACTGGGAGCGCGCCGGTCGCCCGGCCGCACCGGGCCGCCTCAACGAACGGCGGCACCTGGTGTTCAAGGCCGCCGCGACCCCCTGGCACCGCGCCCGCCGCGAGATCGCCGCGCTGCTCAAGGCCGACCTCTACCGCGAAGGCGCCGACGGCGAGGCCGTCGCGTGGGCCGCCCACCGCGCCCTCGCGCGCGACGAGCGCCGCAAACTGCTGCTCGTCCTCTCCGACGGCAGCCCGATGGACACCGCCACCGCACTGGCCAACGACGAGGACTACCTGTCCCGCCACCTCACCACCGTCGTCACCGACCTGGAGCGCCGCGGCGCAGTCGAGGTGCTCGGCCTCGGCGTCGGCCGCGACCCGAGCCGCTTCTACCGCCGCAGCCACGCCCTGGGCGACCTGGCCACCCCCGGCTACGGCGCGTGCCGGGACATCCTGAACCTGCTCGCCGGGCGGCGGTCTGCGGAACCGGCTGTGGAGGCCTCCGTGGACTGATGCGGCTGGGCGGACTCTCAAGGGGTTCTGCGTTGGTGTTCTTGGCGGATCGGCGCCGCCGGTGGTTCGGCGTCGGCCAGCAGGGCGGCCGTCGGCGCCGTGCCTTGGGCGACCTGGACGCCGGCGGGGTGTGCCGGGAAGTCCTGCCCGCCGGGCGGCGGTCCGCGGAACCGGCCGTGGAGTCCTCTGCGGGCGCTGCTGCGTCGTCCGTGGACTGACGAGGCTGGGTGGATTCTCAAGGGTTTCCGCAGCGGTGTTTTGGTGGATCGGCGCGGCCGGTGGTGCCGAGCTGGCGCGCAGGAGGAGGCGGCCGGCGAGGCCGCACCCTGGATGCCGGCGGGTATTGGCGTGTGGGGAGGTCCTGGACCTGATCGCCGGGCGGCCGGCGGGACTCCCGAGAGTTTCCAGTGGTGTTTTGGCGGACCGGCGCGGCGCGGAAGGGGCTGAGCGTTCAGCGTCCGCCGGTGTACTCGCGGCCCGTGGTGCGTGGCGTGATCCGGCGACTTGGCGTCGGCCCGATGGTCGAGAGCACGCCAGGGCCGGGTGAACGAAAGCGAGCGCGCCGGGCGAAGAACTCGCCCGGCGCGCTCGCGGCGCGGGTCAGCGGGGCTGGATGCCGTGCGCCCGCAAGGCTTCCCCGATTCCGCTGGGCAGGTCGACGACCGTCGCGCCGGCGGAGCGCAGGGCGGTGACCTTGGAGTCGCCGCTGCCGCGGCCGGCGCTGACGATGGCGCCGGCGTGGCCCATGCGGCGGTCCGGCGGCGCGCTGCGCCCGGCGATGAACGCGACGACCGGCTTGGTCATCGTCGCGATGTACTCGGCGGCGTCCTCTTCCATGGAGCCGCCGATCTCGCCGACGAGGACGACGGCTTCGGTGCGCTCGTCGGCGTCGAGCTGGCGCACCGCGTCGAGCGTCGTGGTGCCCAGGATGGGGTCGCCGCCGATGCCGATGAACGCGGACTGGCCGTAGCCGGCCTGCACGAGGTTGAGCGACACGAGCGTGCCGAGGCTGCCGCTGCGCGAGATCACGCCGATCGAGCCCGGGCGGAAGATGTTGTCCGCGAAGCCCGGCATGATCCCGACGGACGCGACCCCCGGCACGACCAACCCGGCCGTGTTCGGGCCGAGCACCTGCGCGCCGTGGTCTCGCGCCTCCGCGAGCACGTGCATGATGTCGTGGTAGGGCACGTGTTCGGTGAGCAGCACGATCTTGCCCACGCCGGAGGTGATGGCGTCGGTCGCGGCTGCGCGCACGGCGAGCGGCGGCACGAACAGCACGCTGACGTCGAGGTCGTGCCCCTGCGTCGCGTCCGCCACCGAGTCGTAGACGGGCACCCCGCCGATCTCCCGGCCGCCCTTGCCCGGGCTGACACCGGCGGCGATCCGCGTGCCGCATTCGGCCATCCGCTCGGCCCAGAACGAGCCCTGGCGGCCGGTGAGCCCCTGGACGACCACGGATTCGTTTTCGGTGACCAGCATCAGCGCACCCCCTCGCGGCCGGCGGCGACGGCGGCGCGCACCGCTTCGTCCATCGTTTCGCAGGGTTCGATCCCGAGCCGTTCCCGCACCAGCCGCACCGCTTTCTCCTCGCCGGTTCCGTGGATGGAGAAGAAGATCGGCAGCTGCGGCTTGAGCTCTTCGATCGCCGCCAGGACCCCTTCGGTCATCACGTCGGTGCGCGCGAACGCACCGCAGAAGTTGACCACCAGGCTGCGCACCCGCGGGTTGTCGAGCACCAGCCGCAACGCCGGCGTCGCCTTCGTGTACGCGTCGCCGCCGATCTCCAGGAAGTTCGCCGGTTTGCCGTCGTAGTGGTTGACCGCGTCCAGCGTCGTCATGGTCAGGCCCGCGCCGTTCGCGAGCACACCGACCGCGCCGTCGAGCTCCATGTACTGCAGGCCGAGTTCGCGCCCGCGCCGCTCCAGTTCGGTGCCGGCCGCGTCCGGCGAGACCGCGAGGCCGGACACCAGTTCGGCGTGCCGCCCGAGCGCGCCGGGGTCGAGCGAGACTTTCGCGTCCAGCGCGATCACCTCACCCGCGGTGGTGACCACGAGCGGGTTGATCTCGACCAGTTCGGCGTCGAGGTCGCGGTAGAGCCGGTACATCCGCAGCAACGTGTCCGTCAGGGCCTCGGCGACGTCGCTGTCGCCGACCAGCGCGGCGGCGAGCTGCTCGGTCAGCCCGGCCCGGATGTCGACCGCCTGCCGGCGGATCAGGCCGGGATCGCGGGCACCGACCTCTTCGATGTCCATCCCGCCGGAGGCGGAGAAGAGCACGAGCGGTCCTTTGGTCGCCGGGTCGTTCAGCACGGACACGTACAGCTCGGTGCCGATGTCGGCGCACTCCTCGACGAGCAGGGTGTCCACCGTGACCCCGCCCAGCTGCGTCCCGAGCAGCGCCTCGGCGGCGGCGCCCGCCTCCTCCGGGGTGTCCGCGAACCGGATTCCGCCGGACTTCCCGCGTTTGCCCGACGGGACCTGGCTCTTCAGCGCCACCCGCGCGCCGATCGCCGCGGCGGCGCGGCGGGCTCCGTCCACCGTGGTCACGACCGTGCCGCGCGGCACCCGCACGCCGGCCTGGTCGAGGAGCTGTTTTCCCTGGTGCTCAAGCAACTTCATCGGGTCACCGTCCGTACTTCTCGAAGTAGCGTCCCCACAGGTCGTCTTCACTCGGCACGCGCGGGGGAATGGTGCGCGCGAGCCGGGTGATGTTCAGGAAGTGCCGGTAGGACAGGTTTTCGCTGATGCTGTTGCCGGCCCAGGTGCCCGCGCCCATCGTCAAGGTGAACCCGAGGCCGTTGTCGAACCCGCCACCGGTGCCGAAGCAGTGCGCCTGGTTGACGAGCACTCGCGCGACCCGCAGCCGCTCGGCGACCAGCCGGGCGTGTTCCTCGGTGCGCGTGTGGATCCCGCACGAGTGCCCGGCGCCCTGGAAGTCGAGGATCCGCTGGATGCGCTCGAGCGCTCGCGGGAGCGTGTCGAACCGGTAGACGGTGAGGACCACCGACAGCTTCTCGCCGCTGAACGGGTGGTCCGGCCCGACTCCGTCCTCTTCGACGAGGAAGAAGCGGGCGGCGCGCGCCTCGGGCGAGTCGAGCCCGGCCAGCGCCGCGATCTTCTCCGGCGACTGCGCGGTGATCGCCGAGCTCAGCTTGCCCTCGGGCCACATCACGGCCTGCAACCGCTGCTTCTCCTCCGGCGTCAGCACGTAACCGCCTTCCGCGCGAAGCGCGTCGAGGGCGGCGTCGTAGACGTCGGTGTGCAGGTGCACCGAGTTCTCCGACGAACAGCTCGTGGCGTTGTCGAACGTCTTGCTGCGCCTGATCTTCTCCGCGGCGTCGGCCAGATCGGCGTCCGCGTCGACGATGACCGGCGCGTTGCCCGCGCCGACCCCGATGGCCGGGGTGCCACTGCGGTAGGCCTGGCGCACGTTGCGCTGGGAACCGGTTACGACGACGAGGTCGGCCTGCTCCATGAGCTCGTGGGTCAGTGCCTTGGACGGGTTCGCCACGTACTGCACGAGATCCCGCGGCGCACCGACCTTGTCGAGTTCGGCGTGGACGTAGCCGACGAGCAGCCGGCAGGTCGATTCCCCCTTCGGCGAGGGGGAGAGGATCACGGCGTTGCGCCCCTTGAGCGCCATCATGGTCTTGTTGGCCGGGGTCGCGGCGGGGTTGGTCGACGGGCACACCGCGGCCACCACGCCGACCGGCTTGGCGTACTCGGTGATCCCGGTGGCGGGGTCCTCGTCGATGACGCCGACCGACTTGGCGGCCATCAGGTCGCGCAGCGTGCCCAGCGTTTTGCGCTGGTTCTTCGCTATCTTGTCGGGGACGTTGCCGAGTCCGGTGTCGCGCACCGAGAGCTCGGCGAGCTCGGTGGCGCGGTCGGGCCGGTAGATCGCCCAGGCGACCGCCGCCACGACGTCGTCGACGCGGTCCTGGTCGTACTCGGCGAAGACTGCTTGGGCTGCCCGGGCTTTCGCGATGAGGTCCGCGATCGTCCCTACGTCGGGCCTGTCCTGAACTGCGGTCACGGCTGGCGCCCCTTCGGTGACATCGCCGCGCGCGTCGTCGCGACGCTGCGACTGACGGAAATTCCGCCGCCGGCCAGGTTCTGCCGGCGACTTTCATATTGTGGGAGTTCATCCCACGGTAGGAGGACCGCTGATGTGCGTCAATGCGGACCGGGCGGTGCCGGCTGTGCCCTGAATCACGATCGTTCCGGTGTGGCGGTTGACACGCCGACACCCGCTGCTTAGCGTACTTTGGCATCTGCTTCCATTAATTGGAATCCCTGAGGCGGTGCAACGATGCCCCACCCAACACGGACGCCCACAGCTGGTGCGCGACCGGCGACTACGAACACCGGGTTTCTCCGGGCCTACCGGAGGCGGGTCCGCGGCGGGATCCTCCTGCTGCTCTGCGGCATGTACTTCATCACCTACATGGACCGCGTCAACATCTCGACCGCGGCCCCGTTCATCCGCGCGGACCTGCACCTGTCGAACACCCAGCTCGGCCTGGCGCTGTCGGCGTTCTCCATCCCGTACGCCTTCTTCCAGATCTTCGGCGGCATGCTCGCGGACCGGTTCGGGCCGCGGAAGCTGCTGTTCTTCGTCGGCCTGGTCTGGGCGGTCGCGACCGCCTTCACGGGCCTGTCGATCGGGCTGGCCAGCCTGTTCGCCGCCCGCCTGGCCCTCGGGTTCGGTGAGGGCGCGGCCTTCCCCGGCGCGACCCAGGCCATGTCCCGCTGGCTGCCGGCCGACCAGCGCGGCTTCGGGCAGGGCATCACCCACGCGTTCGCGCGGCTGGGCAACGCGGTGGCCCCGCTGGTCGTGGCCGCGGTGATCGCCGCGTTCGACTGGCGCGTGTCGTTCTGGCTGCTCGGGATCGTCAGCCTCGCGTGGGCGATCGCGTGGGTGCTGATCTACCGGGACCGGCCCGCCGACCACCCTCGGATCACGGAGGAGGAGCTCGGTGAGCTCGACGCGCGCCAGCGCGCCGACCAGCGCCCGCCGGTGCCCTGGCGGCAGCTGCTGCCCCGGATCCTGCCGGTCACCTTCGTCGACTTCACCTACGGCTGGATGCTGTGGGTGTACCTGACCTGGATCCCGTCCTACTTCTCGGAGAGCTTCGACCTCAAGCTGGCGAAGTTCGCGCTGTTCAGCACGCTGGTGCTGCTGGCTGGCGTCATCGGTGACACGTTCGGCGGACTGATCTCGGACGCGTTGCTGCGGCGGACCGGGAGCCTGCGCGTCGCGCGGCGGTCGGTGCTCGTCGTGGGCCTGCTCGGCTCGTTCTTCTTCATCCTGCCGACGCTGTTCGTGCACCAGCTCGCACTCGCCGCGGTGTGCCTGGCGCTCGCGTTCTTCTTCCTCGAGATCACGAACCCGGTGCTCTGGTCGATCCCGATGGACATCGCGCCCGACCACGCCGGCACGGCCGGCGGCGTGATGAACACCGGGTTCGGGGTGGCGGGCATCGTCTCACCGGCGGTGTTCGGGCTCCTGGTGGACCGCACGGGCAGCTGGGTGGTGCCGTTCGGGGTGTCGGCCGTGCTGCTGCTCATCGGCGGCCTGACCGCACTGCGGATCAAACCGGACAACAAGCTGCCCGCTCCGGAGCCCGCCGCTGAAGCGGGCTGAGCGGCACCGGTCAGAAGCTGTGCCCGGGTGGCAGGAGAGCGGAGATCTCCTTGGCCGCCCGGGTCACTTCCGGGCCCAGTTCGTCGAAACGCTCGTCCGGGACGCGGACCGACGGTGCCTGCACCGCGATCGCGGCCCGGGCGAGGCCGGCGCCGTCGCGGATGGGCGCGCCGACGCAGCGGACGCCGAGGTTGGACTCCTCGTCGTCGGTGCTCCAGCCGCGGGCGCGGATCTGGTCCAGCTCGGACCTCAGCTCCCGCGTCGAGACGTGCGTCTTCGCGGTGAGCCGGTGCAGGCGCCGGGTGCCCTTGAGCGTGCGCTCCGCGGCGTCGGCGTTGAAGGCGAGCAGCGCTTTGCCCATCGACGAGGCGTGCAGCGGCACGCGGGTGCCCGGGGCCTGCGTGAACCGCAGCGGCTCGGCCGATTCGATGCGCTCGACCACCACGGCGGCGTCGGCGGTGAGCACACCGAGGTTCACCGACTCGCCGGTCACCGCCGCGAGCTGCTGCAGCACGGGGTAGACGACGTCGAGCGCGAAGTTGCGGTGCGCGGCTTGGCCGAGCAGCAGCGCGCCGGTACCGAGGTAGTAGCGCTCGCTGTCGGTGTTCTGCGCCAGGTAGCCCTCCGCGACGAGCGCCCGCACGATGCGGTGGGTGGTGCTCAGGTTGAGCCCGAGCTCCTTGGCGATGGTGCCGACGCCGAGATCCCCGCGCCGGTCGCGGAACAGGCGCAGGACGGAGAACGCGCGCGAGATCGTCTGAGCGCCCAGTACCGGGTTCCCGCTCTGCGTCCGGTCTGGTTCGTCGCCTGCCATGACACCCCTTGTCACATGTTGGACTGTCACATGTTGGAAGCAGTCTACCCCTGAAGATCGCGTTTACCAGTGTACCCCTGGCGTTGACAGTGTTCCCCGACCTCGCCTAACGTCGAGGTTGGAAGTACTTGCCACATGATGGAATATGCTGTGGAGGGTGGTGGCCGATGGTCGGCGCGACGGCGACCGGGGAAGCCGGTGCGATCGGCGAGGCCGGCGACCGGCGGGGCGCGGGTGAGCTGGTCGGGCTGTGGCGGGCGCGCCTGGCCGACACCGCCCCGCGCGTCCTGCTCGCGGACGGCGAGGACCCGCGGGCGATCGAGGCCGCGCTCGCGTTGCACGAGAACCGGGTGCTGAGCCCCCTGCTGTTCGGCCGGCGGGAGCGGATCCACCGCGTGGTCGCGGTTCCCGACGAACTCGTGCTCGAACCCTCGCGGCTGGCCGCGGACCCACTGGTGCGCGGCGCTTTGCTCGCCGCGTTCGACGACGCCGGCGAGGCCGGGGTGCGGGCCGAAGATCCGCTTTACGTCGCCGCGGCCGGATTGCGCGCCGGGGCGGTGGACGCGTGCGTGGCGGGCGCCGGGCGCGCCACCGCCGACGTGCTGCGCGCCGGCCTTCGCGTGCTCGGCCCGGCGCCCGGGGTGCGGCAGGTGAGCAGCGTCTTCCTGATGGCGCTGGCGGACGGCCGGGTGCTGGCCTTCGCCGACTGCGCGGTCGTGCCCGATCCCGACGCCGGGCAGCTCGCCGACATCGCCGCCGCGGCGGCCGGGTCCTACCGCTCGCTGACCGGCCGCGCGCCGGTGGTGGCCCTGCTGTCCTTCAGCACCCAGGGCAGCGCCCGCCACGAGTCCGTGAACAAGGTGCGGGCCGCGACGGAACTCGTGCGGTCCCGGCTGCCGGACGTGCCCGTCGACGGCGAGCTCCAGCTGGACGCCGCGCTCGTGGCCGCCGTCGCCCGCGCCAAAGCGCCGGGCTCGGCCGTCGCCGGGCAGGCCACCGTCCTCGTCTTCCCCAACCTCGACGCCGGCAACATCGGCTACAAGATCGCCGAACGGCTCGGCGGCGCGGTCGCGCTGGGCCCGGTCCTGCAGGGCCTGGCCGCGCCGCTCAACGACCTGTCCCGCGGCTGCAGCAGCCGCGACATCGAGGTCATGGCGATGATCAGCGGCGTGCAGTCGCTCGACGCGCCTCGCGCGGCCGGTGAAGTCCGCATGCAACGGTGACCGGGGGATGAATCCGGCGCGGACTTGGTGCTGTGCGGTGGTTTCCGCCTCGGCGCGGACCCGGGCCGCCACCAACCCACGGGGGTCAGGGCGCCGATTCGCGCACCACAAGCTCGCTCGGCAGCACCGTCGTCCCGCTCAGCGGGGCGTCACCGGTGAGCCGGTCGAGGAGTTTGCGCGCCGCGGTTTCGCCGAGGGCGCGCAGGGGGCGGCGGACGGTCGTGAGCCCCATGGCCTCGGCCAGCGGGGTGTCGCCGAACCCGGCCACGGCGACCGCGTCCGGGACCGCGCGGCCCGCTTCGCGCAGACCGCTCAGCACTCCGGCCGCCACGGCGTCGTCGCAGGCGAACACCGCGTCGAAACCGAGCCCTCCGGCGAGGAGTCTTCGCACGGCCAGCCGCCCGCCCGCCACGGTGAGGTCCGCTTCGGTCACCGCGGGTTCACCCAGCGGCATCCCGGTTTCGGCGAGCGCCGCGCGGAACCCGGCGAGCCGGCGGCCGGTGACCGCGGCCGGGCCGGTCACCACGGCGACGCGCCGCCGGCCGCGCGCCAGGAAGTGGCGCGCCACGGCGGCCGCGCCGGCCGGATCGTCCGCGGAGACCGAAGCCAGCGTCGGGTGCGTCCCGTCGACGACGACCACGGGCAGGTCCGAGTCGCGCAGCGCTTCGAGGTCCGTGACGGCCGGTGGGGGAGCGACCAGCAGCAGCCCGTCGAACGCGCGCGCCCGCACCTGGTGCGCGAAGCGCTCGATCGACTCCTCACCGCGACTCGTGGTGCCGAGCAGCAGGCCGTGGTCCTTCGCGTCGACGACGTCGGCGATCGCCTGCAGCACTTCGCCCGTGCCCGGGGGCGATAACCCGGGCACGAGCACCCCGACCAGCCCGGTGCGGCCCTTCGCCAGTCCGACCGCGCCGGCGCTCGGGATGTACCCGGTGGCGGCGATGACCTCGCGCACGCGCACTGCGGTCGCGGCGTCCACGTCGGACTTGTTGTTGAGCACCCGGGACACGGTCGTCTTGCTCACCCGCGCGCGGCGGGCGACCTCGGCGATCGTGACGCGCATAGGTCCTCCCGCGGAGCCCGCCACCGGGCGCCGTCGTCCGGGCTGGCGGCCTCTCTTCCAAAATTACCCGCGTTCGCGACGTCGGCCCGGCGTCCGTTCGGCGGTGTCCGTTCCGCCGGAAGTGACATGTATAACAACCTATACGGTAACGCTCCGCCGCGTGTTCTCATGTCCGCGTGATCATCGACGCGGGCGAGCTCGCCCTCCTGCTGCTCGCCGGCGTCGGGGCCGGCCTCGTCGGCGCGACGGCCGGACTCGCCTCACTCGTGTCGTACCCCGCGTTGCTCGCCGCCGGAATGCCGCCGGTCGTCGCGAACATGACCAACACCGTCGCCATGCTCGGCACCACCGCGGGCGCGGCCGCCGGAGCGCGACCGGAGCTCACCGGGCAGTGGCGCCGGCTGCTGCCGCTGTGCCTCATCACGACCGCGGGCGGCGCGTGCGGCGGGCTCGTGCTGCTGCTGACGCCACCTGACGCGTTCACGGTCGTGGTGCCGTGGCTGATCGGCGGCGCGTCGCTGGTCCTGATGGCGGGCCCGCGGTTGCGCCGGTTGGCCGAAGGTTCGGAGCGGCACGGGATCGGGCCGGGCGCCGGGACGGCCGCGTTCCTGGTCGGCGCCTACGGCGGCTACTTCGGCGCCGCGGCGGGCGTGCTGATGCTCGCGCTGCTCACGACCGTGTGGACGCAGTCGCTGGCCCGCACGAACGCGGCGAAGAACATCGCGACGGGCACGGCGAACCTGGTCGCCGCGGTCGTCTTCTCGTTCACCGGCCGGGTGTTGTGGCCGGCGGCCGTGGCCGTGTGCCTCGGTTCGGTGGTGGGTTCCTGGCTGGGCTCGGTGCTGGTCCGGTACCTTCCCGCGACACCCCTGCGGATCGCGATCGCCCTCGCCGGGCTGGTGCTCGCGGTCGTGCTGGCCCGCGAAGCGTTCGCCGGCTGATCGCGGCGCAACCGTTGCCCCACCGGGATGACGCGCGCGTGCCTCTGGGGGCATGATCGCGGGGTATCCCGAGCAGGAGGCCAGATGAGCATTGTCGGCACCCGTGTGGTGCGCGTCGAGGACGAGAAGCTGATCACCTCGGGCGGAACGTACGTCGACGACCTGCGGGAGGCGGCGCTCACCGGCGCGCTCCACGCGGTCTTCGTGCGCAGCCCAATCGCCCACGCGCGCATCACCGGCATCGACGTGGAAGAGGCGAAACAGGCGCCCGGCGTCGTCGCCGTCTTCACCGCGGCGGACCTCGACCTCGCCCCGCACGAGGCCGGGCCCGTCACCGAACCGTTCCTCGCCACGGACGTGGTGCGCTACGTCGGCGAACCCGTCGCGCTGGTGCTCACCGAAGAGCGCTACCAGCTGGCCGACGCGGCGGAGCTGGTCGACGTCGACTACGACCCGCTCGACGCGGTGGCGAGCATCGACGCCGCGCTGTCGGGCGAAACCGAACTGTTTCCCGGCGGCAACGTCGTGCAGGTGACCGGCGGGGACCTCGACGACACCGTGTTCGCCGAGTGTGAGGCGGTGGTGACGCAGACGATCCTCAACCCGCGCGTGGCGCCCGCTCCGCTCGAGGTGCGCGGGGCGTCCGTGGCCTGGGGCGAAGACGGCCGGCTCACGCTGTGGCTGTCGACGCAAAACGCTCAGATCGCCCGGTCCACTGTGGCGGGTGCGCTGGGGCTGCCGGATGAACAGGTGCGCGTGATCACGCCGGACGTCGGCGGCGGCTTCGGCGCGAAGATCGGCGCCGATCCGGAAGCGAGCCTGCTCGGGTGGGCCTCGCGGCGCGTCGAACGGCCGGTGCGGTGGGTCGAATCGCGCAGCGAGAACCTGACCGCGATGACCCACGGGCGCGCGCAGCAGAACACCGTGACCATCGGCGGCAAGCGCGACGGGACCGTGCTGGCGTACCGGATCGAGGTGGTGCAGGACGCGGGCGCCTACCCGCGCAGCCTCTTCCTCCCGACGCTGACCGAGCTGATGGCGCCCGGTGTCTACCGGTTCCCGGTCGTCCAGACGCGGAGCCGGTCGGTCGTCACGAACACCACGCCGATCGGCGCGTACCGCGGGGCCGGCCGGCCCGAGGCGACGGCCGCGGTCGAACGCGCGATGGACCTGTTCGCCGCCGAGATCGGGATGGATCCCGCCGAGGTGCGGCGCGTCAACTTCATCCGGCCCGAGGAGTTCCCGTACGCCACGCAGACCGGCGGGGACTACGACACGGGCGAGTACGCGGCCGCGCTCGACCGGGTGCTCGAAGCGGCGGGCTACGCCGAGCTGCGCGCCGAGCAGGCAACCCGCCGCGCCGCGGGTGACCCGGTGGCGCTGGGGCTCGGGATCGCCGCGTACGTCGAGATCACCGGCGGCGACGGCGGTGGGGAGAGCGGTCGCGTCGACCTCCACGCTGATGGCTCGGTCACCGCGTACACCGGCAGCTCGCCGCACGGCCAGGGCCTGGCGACGTCGCTGGCGATGCTCCTGTCCGACCGGCTCGGCGTGCCGCTCGAGAAGATCACCGTGAAGCACGGCGACACCGACGACGTGCCGCGGGCGATCGGCACGTTCGGCTCACGGTCGCTGCAGCTGGGCGGTTCGGCCATCCGGCAGGCGGCCGACGAGGTGGTGGAGCAGGCCCGCGAGCTCGCGGCCGACCTGCTCGAGGCGGCGCCGGAGGACCTGGAGCTCGACACCGACCGCGGCGTCTGGCAGGTGCGCGGCGCGCCGGCGAGCGCGACGCTCGACTGGGCCCGCGTGGTGTCCGCGGCCGACGGCGGGACCCTGTCGGCCGACGTGTGGTTCGGCAACGGCAAGCCGACGTTCCCGTTCGGGGCGCACCTCGTGGTCGTCGAGGTCGACACGGAAACGGGCAAGGTCGAAGTGCGGCGCGTGGTCGCGCTCGACGACGCGGGACCGGTGGTGAACCCGCTGACGTTCCGCGGCCAGCGCCACGGCGGCCTCGGCCAGGGCGTCGCGCAGGCGCTGCTGGAAGTCGTGAACTACGACGAAGACGGCAACCCGACCACGGCGACGCTCGCGGACTACTCGTTCGTGACCGCGACCGAGCTGCCCGATTTCGAGCTCGTGGAGATGGCGACACCCACGACCCGGAACCTGCTGGGCGTCAAGGGAATCGGCGAGGCGGCGACGATCGGGTCGACGCCGGCCGTGCACAACGCCGTGGTCGACGCGCTCGCCCCGTACGGCGTGCGGCACCTGGACATGCCGACCACCCCGATGCGGGTGTGGGCGGCCCTGAACGACGCGAGGAAGGCGAACTGACGTGCGGGTGTCCATCGAGGTCAACGGAACGACCGTGGCCGGGGAGGTGCCGGACCGGACGCTGCTGGTGCACTACCTGCGCGACACGGCCGGGCTGACGGGCACGAACGTCGGCTGCGACACCACGTCGTGCGGCGCGTGCACCGTGTTGCTGGACGGTGAGTCGGTGAAGTCGTGCACCGTGCTGGCCGCGCAGGCGGACGGGCACGAAGTGACCACAGTGGAGGGTCTGGCCGGCGCGGACGGCGAGCTGCACCCCGTGCAGCGCGCGTTCCGCGAGCAGCACGGGCTCCAGTGCGGGTTCTGCACGCCGGGCATGATGATGGCGTCGGTGTCGCTGCTGAAGGAGAACCCGAAGCCGACGCGGCGCGAGGTGCGCGAAGCGCTCGAAGGGAACCTGTGCCGCTGCACGGGTTACCACAACATCGTGAGCGCCGTGGTCGAGGCGTCCGGGCAGGAGGTCGACCGGTGATCCCCGCCGAATTCGCCTACCGCCGGGTGTCCACTGTGGATGAGGCGCTGGCCGTGCTGGCCGAGCACGGCGACGACGCCAAGGTCCTGGCCGGTGGACATTCCCTGCTGCCGCTGATGAAGCTGCGCTTCGCCGCGCCCGAGGTCGTGGTCGACATCGCGCCGCTGAACGAGCTGAGGTTCGTGCGCCTCGACGGCGACGAGGTCGTGATCGGCGCCTTGTCGCGCTACCACGACCTGCACGGCGATCCCGTGCTAGCCGAGCACGCGCCGCTGGTGGCGCACGCGTCGGGTGCGGTCGGTGACCCGCAGGTGCGCCACCGCGGCACGCTCGGCGGTTCGCTCGTGCACGCCGACGCGGCCGCCGACCTGCCGGCCGTGGTCCTCGCGTCGGGCGGCACGCTCGTCGCCCGTGGGCCGGCGGGGGAGCGGCGCATCCCCGCGGCCGAGTTCTTCCTCGGCCCGTTCACCACGCCGCTGGAACCCGACGAGCTGCTGACCGAGATCCGCCTGCCGAGCCAGGCCGGTCTCGGGTGGGGCTTCGAGAAGTTCACGCGCCGCTCCATCGACTGGGCGATCGTCGGCGTGGCTGTCGTCGGCCGGTCCGTGGGCCTGATCAACATGGGTGGTACGCCGGTGCGGGCGGCCGCGACGGAGAAGGCACTGGCGGACGGCGCCTCGGCCGACGACGCGGCTTCGCTGGCGGCGGAGGACACCTCGCCGCCCGACGAGCCCCACGCGTCGGCCGAGTACCGGCGGCACCTGGCGCGGGTGCTGACCCGCCGCGCGCTGCTGTCCGCGGGCATCGCCTGATCGCTCCGGCCGGCGGGAAGCACGACGTCCGTTTCCCGCCAGCCGGCGCGTTCGCCCCTGCGCAGACTGGGCGACGTGAACGTTTCCCCGCACACGCCCATCGAGCCCGGCATCCTCTACTTCGGCACGCCGGTCGTGCTGATCTCGACGACCAATGAGGACGGTTCGGCCAACCTGGCACCCATGTCGTCCGCCTTCTGGCTCGGCTGGCGCGCCATGCTCGGCCTGGGCGCCCGCTCGAAGACGACGGTGAACCTGCTGCGCACGCGCGAATGCGTCCTGAACCTCCCGTCGGCCGACCTGGCCCCGGCCGTGGACCGCCTCGCCCTCACCACCGGTTCCGACCCCGTCCCACCGGGCAAGACGAAGCGTGGCTACTTCCACGTCGCCGACAAGTTCGGCCGCGCGGGCTTCACGGCCGTGCCGTCCGAAACCGTCGCGCCCCCGCGGGTCGGCGAATGCCCCGTCGCCCTCGAAGCCGTCCTCGAAGCCACCCACCCCTTCGCCACCGACGATCCCGCCCAATCCGGCTCCGTCCTGGGCCTGGAGGTCCGCATCCAGCGCGTCCTGGTCCACGACGCCGTCCGCCGCCCCCACACCCCCGACCACATCGACCCCGACAAGTGGCGGCCGCTGATCATGAGCTTCCAGAAGCTCTACGGCCTGGGCCCGCAGGTGCACGAGTCGACGCTGGCGCGGATCCCGGAGCGGCTGTACCGGGGGCCGGACATCGAACGAGCCCGGGGGATCGGCGCCTGAACCGAATCCGGAACACGGCTCGCCGAAGCCGTCCGGTTCAGCGAAATGACGCTCGCGCACTTCGAAGGGCTGATGGGCCCCGAAACTCCGTTCGCGGCGGCGGACTCGCGCTGATGATCATACGTTGGCGAGGTGGCGCTGTTTCGTGAAGGGGAGGGTGTGGAATGAGCAATCCGTTGATCGCGTCGACGGAAGATTCCACGAAGGCGTATTCGGGGATTTCGCTGCTGGAAACGGCGAACGATCTGTCCACGGCGCTCGAGTCCGGTGACTGGGCTTCGGTGGCGATGGGGGCGGTCGGCACCGGCTTGGACGCGCTCTCGATGGCGATGGACCCGTTCGGCGCGATCCTCGCGGCCGGGGTGTCGTGGCTGATGGAGCACGTTGGCCCGCTGAAGGACGCGCTGAACGGTTTGACGGGCAACGCGGACCAGATCAAGGCGCAAGCCGAGACGTGGGCGAACGTGGCGAAGGAAATCGGCAGCATCGCGTCGGACATGACCGACGCGGTCAACTCCGACCTTCAGACTTGGACCGGGGCGGCTGCGGATGCGTATCGCCGGCGGGCCGGCGACACCGCGTCCTTGCTGCAGTCTGTGCAGAAGGGCTGCGAAGGCGCATCGAGCGGTGTCAAGACGGCCGGGGAGGTCGTCGCGGCCGTGCGCACCCTCGTCCGGGACATCATCTCGGAGCTGGTCGGGCATCTGATCAGCTGGGCGTTGCAGGTGGCGGCGACGTTGGGCGTCGGCCTCCTGTGGGTGGGCGGTGAAGTCGCGAGTGCGGTGGCGAAAACGGCGTCGCAGATCACGCAGATCACGACCAAGCTGATCAAGGCGATGAAGGCTCTGGTTCCCCTGCTGAAGAACACCGGCACCCTGTTCGACGACGCCGGCAAGGCGCTCAAGGGAATCAAGGGTGGGAAGGTCTCGTCGGCCGGCAAGGGTGGCGACGTGGGCGGCATGCCGAAGGGGCCGCCGAAGCCCGCGGGAAGCGGTGGCGGCACCCCGAAGGGCGGGCCCGCCGCGCCGCCGCCCGCCAAGTCGGGTGCCGACGACACTCCGCCGGCCAAGTCCGGCGGCGACGACACCACGCACTCCGCCAGCGCCGGCGGCGGCCACGGCGGCGACACCCCGCCCCCACCCGCCAAATCGGGCGGCGACGATTCCACCCACGCCTCCGGTTCCGGTGGTGGCGACACCCTGCCGCCCCCGAAAAGCGACCCGCCTCCGCCGCCCAAGACCGACCCTGAGCCGCCGCCGAAGACCAATCCGGACCCGGCGCCGGGTGGAGGCGGCAGCACCACCCCCAGTTCGAGTGGCGGAGGCGGGACTCGGTCGCTCGACAACGCCAAGTCAGGCGATGGCGGAAAGAGCGCGGTCGATGAGTCGACACCGCCGCCGGGACGGACCGCCGGTGGTGACCCGGTTGATGTGGTGACCGGTGAGATGTTCATGGATCAGGAGGACCTGGAGCTGCCCGGGCTGTTGCCGGTCTTGTTCGAACGCACCCACGTGTCCGGCTATCGGCGGGGCCGCTGGTTCGGGCGGGAATGGGCGTCCACGCTCGACCAGCGCGTCGAGGTCGACGCGCAGGGCCTCCACTACGTCGCGGCTGACGGTGTCGTGCTGCACTACCCGGTGCCTGAGGACGACGACGACCTGGTCGAGCCGAGTGAAGGCGCGCGGTGGCCGCTTCGGTGGAACCGCGGGACGGACACGATCCTCATCGGCCGCCCCGAGGCGAAGCTCACGTTCAGCTTCCCCGCGCCGGCGGTCCCCGGCGCCGCGCGCCCGCTCGAGACGGTGGGCGATCTTTCCGGCAACTGGATGACGATCAGTCACGACGCACAGGGCGTGCCCACCGATCTGCGGCACTCCGGTGGCTACCACGTGCGGATCGGGCGGGTCGGCACCGAAGCCGGGCCTCGGGTCGCCGACCTGAGAATGGTTCGGACCAATGGTGGGCCGGACGTGCCCGTGGTGTCGTTCGGTTACGACGATCGCGGCCGGCTGACCCGTGTTGCCGATTCGCAAGGCCGGCCGATGGTGTTCGAGTACGACGACCAGGACCGGGTGGTCGCGTGGGTCGACCGCGTCGGCCAGACGTACCGGTACGTCTTCGACGAGGCCAGCCGGGTGGTGCGTACCGAGGGGACCGGGAACGTCCTGACCGCGGCGTTCCAGTACGACCTCGACGCTCGGGTCACCACCATGACCGATTCGCTCGGCCGCCGGACCCGCTACCACTACAACGAGTTCAACCAGGTGACGAAGGTCGTCGACGCGCTCGGCGCCGAGACGATCAACGAGTACACGCGGTTCGGCACCAAGGTGGCCAGGACGGACGAGGCGGGCCGTACGGCGCGGCTCGAGCCGGGCGATGGCCCTCGGACCGTGCGGGAGAAGTCGCTCGGTGGTGCGGCCCGCGAGTTCGAGTACGACGAAGCCGGCCGCCCGATCCGGGTGACCGGCTCGGATGGCCAGACCTGGCGCCTCGCTTACGACGGCGTCGGCAACCTGGTGTCCGAGGCCGGGCCACACGGTGCCGCGCGCACCTACGAGTACGGCGAACGCGGCGACCTCGTGGCGGTCACCGATGAACTCGGCCGCGTCACCAGGTTCCAGAACGACGCGGCTGGCCTGCCGATGGCGATGCTGGACCCGGCCGGAGGGATCACGCGCTACGAACGGGATGTCTTCGGACGGCTCACCTCCGTGGCCGATCCCCTGGGCGGGATCGTCCGCACGGGGTGGACGGTCGAGGGCCTCGTGTCGTGGCGGGTCGGGGCCGATGGCAGCAGGGAGGAGTGGGACTACGACGCCGAGCGCAACGTGGTGGCTTACCGCAACCCGTCGGGAGCGGAGACGTCGTTCGAGTACGGTCCTTTCGGGGAGGTGACGGCCCGGCTCGACCCGGCCGGCGCGCGCTACACGTATGCCTACGACACCGAACTCAGGCTCACGAAGGTCACCGGCCCGACCGGGCTGACGTGGCAGTACGAATTCGACGCCGCGGACAACCTCGTGCTGGAAAAGGACTTCGACGGCGCGACCCGCACCTACTCCTACGACGAGCTGGGCCGGCGCGTCCGGAAGATCAACGGGGCCGGTCAGTGGGCAACCTACCGCTACGACGAGAAGGACCGGATCGTCGAAGCGCGCACCGAGCACGGCGTGCACACCAGGTCGTATGACGAGACCGGACGGCTGAGCACAGTTCGCGGACCCGAGTACGTGCTCGAGTTCGGTTATGACGCCGACGGTGCAGTGGTCGACGAGACCCTCAACGGCCGCACGACTTCCTACACCTACGACGAACTCGGCCGAATCCTGTCCCGTACCACACCCAGCGGCGCGGAATCGGTGTGGACCTACGACGCGGCGGGCAACCCGCTCACCCTCGCGGCCGCGGGCGGCGGGCTCGCGTTCGGCCACGACGCGGCCGGGCGGGAAACCGAGCGCCGGCTGGGCGCCGGGATCACCTTGCACCAGAGCTACGACCCGGTCGGCCGGCTCACGAGGCAGTGTGTCCGGGCCGCCAGTGGCGGGTCTTCGCTACTGCACCGTGACGTCAGCTACCGATCCGACGGGATGCCCGTTCAGATCAGCGATCTCACCCGCGGCACCCGCAGCTACGAGCTCGACGATGCCGGCCGCGTCCGGGCGGTGCGCGGGACCGGGTGGACCGAGTCGTACGACTACGACCTGAACGGCAACCTGGTGCGGGCCGAGAGCCCGACCGGGCACGGCCCGACGACCCGTCGCGCGGCGGGCAACCTCGTGCACGAGGCCGGCGACACCACGTTCCACCACGACGCGGAGGGCCGGGTCGTGCGCGCTGCCCAGCGGGACGCTTCCGGCGTACGGCAGTGGACCTACACCTGGGATGCCGAGAACCGGCTGGTCGCCGTGGCGACGCCGGACGGCAGCACGTGGCGCTACCTCTACGACGCCTTCGGCCGGCGCATCGCCAAGCGGTGTCTCGGCCGCGACGGACGGGTGGTGACCGAGACGTGGTTCACCTGGGAAGGCACGCGGCTGGCCGAGCAGCAGGTGGCCACGGCCGGTCTCACCGACGTCACGACGTGGGATTGGCAGCCCGGCACGCACCGGGTCGTCGCCCAGTCCCGGCGCCGCGCGCACCGCGATCAGGAGTCCGTGGACATCGCGTTCCACGCCATCGTGACGGACCTCGTCGGCACCCCCACCGAACTGGTTTCGAACGACGGCCGCGTCGCTTGGCACACCACCGACGTGTGGGGGGTGGACCACGGCCGCCCCGTCGGCGAGGCCGACTTCCCGCTCCGCTTCCCGGGCCAGTACCACGACACCGAAACGGGGCTCAACTACAACCTCCACCGCTACTACAACCCGTTGACAGCCGGGTACCTGAGCCCTGACCCGCTGGGCCTGAACCCCGCACCGAACAACCACGCGTACGTCGACAACCCCCTCGCGTACCTCGACCCGCTGGGGTTGATGCCGACGTGCATGACGGGGATCAAGAACGCTCTGGGCAACCTCAACCCGTTCAAGAAGAAACAACAGGCACCCGCACCAGTTGAGCCACCGCCGTCGCCGCTCGGACCGTCGCAGCTTCCGGACCACGTGTACCGCTGGGACGGCCGGCCTCCGGACAAAATCCAATCGACTGGCATGGAGAGCAAGGAGGACACACACCTGAACGCGGGCGAAGGGCACAAGGTGGAGCGCCAGGACCTACCTGGTCACGTTTTGTCGCCCAACCAAAACAACCAATGGGTGTCCACATCGGAATGGTCTGGCACCAACTCACGAATCGGCCTCAACAGGCCTTACCTCTACAAGATCGACACCTCGGGGAGCCCCAACTTCCATGATGTGAACGGCGAAATGGGCTACAAGCATTCGCATTGGCAGCAGAAGGAATGGGCCCATGACGGGTCCATTCCCGCTGGCAAGGTAGTCGGGTACGTCGACGGGAAGGATGCCCACCCTGTGGTGTACCCCCACATGTTCGGCCCCAACTACGACCCGAACGCCAAGGCGGGCGACATCGTTGAGCGGCCGCCTGACTCTCCCAGCAACGTCCCCTGGAAGCCGCTGAGTGACTATCAGCCTCCGCAATCCGCAGGTGCAGGGAGCAGTTCGACGCCGGTGCCCGCGGCAACGGGGTCGAGCAGCTAGGGGGAGTGCACGGGCCTCCACAACAGACGAAATCACCGGGGTGGTGTCCTGGTCACCCGACCAGAACACCACCCCGGCGACACCCGGGCGCGGAAGTTCCCCTTACCCACCCTCACCATCCCGGACGAACCAGCACGCGGTGATGAGTTGTGCCACGTACACCGTCACCTGTGCGCCGTGCTGGGCTGCGCTGTCCGTGGGGGGATCGAACCCCTGCGTTGCCCGCCACGCGCCAGGAGGTGAGCCGGATTGACCGCCGGCCCTCGGTGTGTGCTCGCGTTCGTCCGGGTGGTTACCGGCTTCCGCGCCGGGAGGTTCAGGGAAGCAGGTCGGCTTCCCAGTTGGTGCGCTGGATGTCGACGTCGAGCGTGCGCAGGTCCAGGGCGACGCGGTCGGCGCGGTCGCGCAGTTCGGCCACGGGGAGGGCGGCCAGCTGGCGCAGTTCGGACCGCAGCTGGCGCGCGACGCCGTGCCCGCGGCCGGACGCGGCGTCGGCCGCGGCGGTGAGGACGGAGTGGCGCAGGCGCAGTGCGTCGCGGCGGGCGAGGGCGTCCGTGACGGTGCCGTCGCCCAGCGGGGTCTGCGCGTTGGTGCGGTTGATGCGCCGGATCAGGTCCTCGAGTTCGTCGAGGGTGGTGCCGGCTTCGGTGAGCAGGTCGGCCGCGTTCTCGGCCGGCTCTTCGCCCTCCTGGTAACGCGCGCTCGCGACGATCCGCGTGCGCAGCTGCTCGACCCGCTTGGTCGCGTCGGCACGCAGCGCCAGTGCTTCCGCGAGCTTCATCTCCTCTCTCATACCTCGACGATAACCGGCAAGATCACTCCGGGCCACCGGTTTTCAGTCCGCCGTCCACGCGGCGAGCGCCGGTGCCAGCGCCTTGATCCCCGCCGTCACCGCGGCGCGGCCCTTCGCCGACGACGTGCCGGCCCGCTGCTGCGTGAAGAGCACCACCACGTACCGCGAGTCGACGATGCCGGTGGTGTTGAGCACGAGCGCGGACCGCAGGATCATCCAGCCCTGCTTGATCTCCCACGTCGAACCGGGCAGCCCGTCGGGGATGCCGAAGTACTGGGGGTAGCCGTCGTCGGCGGGCTGGCGCGCGTCGGCGAGCGCGGTGAGCAGTGGTTGCGCCGTGGCGTCGGGGACGGTGTTCTCGAGGTAGCGGTAGGTGGTGACGACGTCGCCGGGACTCATCTTCGTCATGCCCCACTCGCCGGGATCGGTCGGCGCGAGCGTGTGCGACAGTCCGATGAGGTCGGTCATCCGGCTGATGATCGCGGTGTCGCCGCCTTCCTCCCACAGCCGGGAGGCGATGGCGTCGTCGCTGCCGGCGAGCATGTCGGTGAGGTCCTCCGCGTCGTCGCCTTCGGGGACCTGCCAGGTGCCGTCGTCGTAGAGCGAATCGAGCGCGATCAGCAGTTTGACCACCGACGCCGTGTAGTACGGCTTGTCGGGATCGGCCTCCGCGATCGTCTTGCCCGTCTTCTCGTCGTAGACCACGAGTCCCACCTGCGTGCCCTTCGACGCGGCGGTGACGGCGTCCGTGACCTTGTCCGCCACCTCCGAAGGATCCGGCAGCGGCGTGGCCGGCGTGGTCGAAGTCGGCGTCGGCGGCTCGCTGCTGCTCGGCGGGTCCGACGACGTCGGTGGCGACGCCGGCACGACCGCCGCGACCGGGGTGTCGTGCCGGGTGCTCGCGGTGATCGCGATCGCCGTGGTGAGGACCGTCGCGGTGAGACCTGCGGCGGCCAGCGTCCATCTGAGAGGCCGGGCCATGTCTGGACAACGTGCGGAACGCTTGAGTTGCAGCGGTTTTCGCCTGTTCGTTTCCTGTGTGTTGCTGTGAAAGGGCTGTGCTCGGCCGTTGTGCGGAACGCGATTGCGATGTCCGGCGCAACCCCCGCAGCGTGCTACCGTCGAGGACGGCTTGCTGCGCGCAAGACAGCTGCACAGGAGGGAGCGGTGATGGTCCGTCGCATCCAGTGGTCCGGGCACGCGTGCCCGATCGCCCGGGCGGTCGACGTGCTGGGTGAGCCGTGGACGCTGCTGATCCTCCGCAACGCCACCACGGGAACCACGCGCTTCGACGACTTCCGCGCCGAACTCGGCATCGCGGACAACGTGCTGAGCACCCGGCTGGCCAAGCTCACCGAAGCCGGCCTGCTGGCCCGCGTGCCCTACCGCGACGGCGGCCGCACGCGCCACGAGTACCGCCTCACCCAGGCCGGCGCCGACGCGCTGCCGGTGCTGCTGACCCTCGCCGCCTGGGGCGACGAGCACACCAGCGCGGAACCGCCCGCCGGGCGCATGCGGATCGTCCACCGCACGTGCGGCGCCCGCACCCGGCCCGCCACCTCGTGCGACGAGTGTGGCCGGCCCGTGCAGCGCGAGGACATGCTCTGGTACCGGCCCTGGCGGTCGAAGGAACCCGTGCCGCTGGTCGAACCGGTCGGCTGAAGCCGAACCGCCGGGAAGGGGCGTCCCGTGCGCGGGGCGCCCCTTCCCGGCGTTTTCCGGCCGAGCTGACTTGTGTAGCGAAAGCCAACGTTCTACGGTTCCGGTCATGTCGGAGCCCCGTCTGGCCGAGGTCCCCGTGTCCGCCGGACGCGGGGCGTTCGCGGCCGGCGCGGCGACGCTCGCCGCGCTGTACGTCGGCAACAACGTGCCGAGCGCGCTGTATGCGTTGCTGCGCGCTACGTTCGGCTTCTCGGCACTGGTCCAGACCCTGCTGTACGCGGTCGCCGTGGCCGTGATCGTGCCCGGCTTGCTGATCGCGGGCCCGCTGTCGGACGCCGTGGGCCGCCGGCCGCTGATGCTGGCCGGGCTGGCCGCGTTCTTCGCCGGAGACGTGGTCTTCGCGCTCGCGCCCGGCGCGGGCTGGCTGTTCGTCGCGCGGATCCTGCAGGGCCTCGGCATGGGCGCGGGCGCCGCCGCCGCGCAGGCGATGCTCAACGACAGCGCGGGTCAGGACGCGCGCGGTCAGCGCCGCGCGGCCACGACGGCGACGGCGTGCGTCACCTTCGGGCTCGCCCTCGGCCCGCTCGCCGGCGGGCTGCTCGCGCAGTACGGCCCGCTGCCGCGGCACCTGCCGTTCGTGGTCCACGCCGCGGCGGTGGCCGTCGTCGCCGCGCTCGTGGCGCGTACCCCACCAGCGATCCGGACGCCGCGCCCGGCCCGGCCGCAGCGCCGTCGCCTGCCCCGGCTCGGTGTGCCGCCGGTGGTCCGGCGGACGTTCCTCGTGGCCGGGGCGTCGTCGTTCCTGGCCTGGGCGGTGCTCGGGATGTTCTCGGCGGTGGTGCCCTCGCTCGTTTCGAGCACGCTGGGTTCGGCGAACCTCGCGATCGCCGCCGCGGCGCTCGCGCTGATGATCGCCACGTCCGGGTTCGTCCAGTTCGGCGCCCGCAAGGTGGCCCCGATCGCCGCGCAGGCGAGCGGGCTCGTCGTCCTCGCCGCCGGACTGGCGCTGCTCGTCCTCTCCGGCGAAGCCGGTCTGCCCTGGCTCGTGGTCCCGGCGATGCTCGGCACCGGGACCGGCCACGGGCTCGTGTTCACCGGCGCGCTCGCCGAGCTCACCGTCGTCACCCCGCCCGCCGAGCGCGGCGCGGTGATCGGCACGTACTACGTGGTCAGCTACGTCGGCCTCGGCGGGCCCGTGATCGGTGTCGGGCTCCTGTCGATCGCGCACGGTCTGCCCGCCGCCACCGTGCTCGTCGCCGCGGTGATCGGCGCGTGCTGCCTGGTGCTGGCACCGCTGGTGTTCCTGGAGGCCCGCCGGCAGGCGGGCCCGCGCTGAACCGTCCACACGAGACGGGACGCCTACTTCGCCGCCGGGCGCCGCGCTGCCGGCACACCCCGGCGCGCCGGTAGCCTGAGCGCGGCAGTGGCCACGGCGAAGGGGGAACCATGGCGACGGAGCGGATCGGACCGCCGTCGATCGCGGGGGAGCGGGAGATGCTGCGGGCGTTCCTGGACTTCCACCGCGCGACGCTCGCGATGAAGTGCGATGGCCTGTCCGACGAGCAGCTGCGGCAACGCTCGATGCCGCCGTCGACGCTGTCGCTGCTGGGGCTGGTGCGGCACCTGGCCGAGGTCGAGCGCACGTGGTTCCGCCGGGTCGTCGGCGGCGAGGACGTGCCGCTCGTCTGGTCGCCCGACGGCGACTACCAGGTCGCCTACGACGCGACGGAGTCGACGCGCGCGGAAGCGTTCGCCGCGTGGCAGGAAGAGGTTGAGCACTCGCGGCGCATCGAGGCGGCGGCCGAGTCGCTCGACGTCGTCGTCCACAACGCGCGCTGGGGCGAGGACGTGTCGCTGCGGCTGGTGATGCTGCACCTGATCCACGAGTACGCCCGCCACAACGGCCACGCCGACTTCCTGCGCGAGGGGGTCGACGGGGTGACCGGGGTGTGAGAAGCCGGACTCTGGCTTGTGTATGGAAAGTCAGGGGCCTAGCGTCGGCGGGATGACGAGCGGGAAGCGGATCCTGGTGGTGGGCGCCGGTGCGACCGGCGGGTTCTTCGGCGGGCGGCTGCAGCAGGCCGGGCGCGACGTGACGTTCCTGGTGCGCCCGGGACGGGCGAAGCTCCTGGCGGAACGCGGCCTGCGCATCACGGGCCTCGGTGAGGAGACGGTGCTGACGCCGAACCTCGTCGAAGCCGACCGGCTGACCGACCCCTACGACGTCGTGCTGTTCACGGTCAAGGCGGCCGGGCTCGAACGGGCCGCCGAGGACGTGGCGCCGGCCGTCGGCCCCCGCACTCTCGTGCTGCCCGTGCTCAACGGCATGCGTCACGTCGACGTGCTCGCCGCGCGCTTCGGCGAGGAGCGGGTGCTCGGCGGCGTCGCGATCGTCGCGACCACTGTGGACGGTGCCGGTGACATCCGGCGGCTCGTGGACATGCAGTCGCTCACCTACGGCGCCCGCAGCGAGCCGGTCCCGCCTGAGCTCGCCGACGTGCACGCCCTGCTCTCGGATGCCGGCTTCCCCACGGCGCTGGCACCGGACATCACGGCGCGGATGTGGGCGAAGTGGGCCTTCATCGCCTCGATCGGCGCGGTGACCTCACTCCTGCGCGGCACCGTCGGCGACGTCGCCGGGCAGCCCGGCGGGATCGCCTTCGCCGAGGCCGTGGTCGCCGAGTGCGCGGCCGTCGCGGAAGCGGCCGGCCACCCCCTGGCGGCGTCCGCGCTCGAAAACGCCCGCGCGACCGTGACCGAGATCGGCTCGCCCCGCGCGCCGTCGTTGTACCGGGATCTCACTTCCGGCCAGCCCGTGGAAGGCGAGCAGATCTTCGGCGACCTCGTCGACCGCGCCCACGCTCTCGGCGTCTCCGTGCCGCTGCTCGAACTGGTGCGGCTCAACCTGCGCGTGTACCAGTCGCGGCTCGGCTGAACCGCGGTTCGCCGGCGCCCCCGAAATTTCTCCGGACTCCGGTGAACCGGATCGGCGGCGGCGCACGTGACAGAGGCGGACGGGCGCGAAGGTCGTGCCCTGCGTGACACGGACGAATGGTCTTTCGGGCACCGGTTCGAGTGGTGATTTCCCGCCACACCAGGACTGCTAGGCTCCGATCAGTGACATCAGCGCCGGTTTCGGCACAGGTGTCCGGACCGCGGCCCCAGGCCGTGCACGACCCGCCTTGCGGAAGGATGCTCTCGGGTATGGCGGACAGGTTCGAGTTCGTTCTCGACGTCGTCGAAGCTCTTGTGGTCGGTCAGGCAACCGGCGGGGACATCCGCCAGTACCCCTTGCGGATCGGCACGGTGCCTTCGGATCAGGTGCGCTTCGTCCGCGTGGCGACGCAGGTCTACCGGGCGATGGAGGAGCGCAGGCTCTCCGCGCACGGTGAGCTCAACCCCCACGTGCGCACGGCGTTCGGGCTGCTCGCCCGGCCGCGCGTTTCCGTGGCGGTGACCGGGATCGACGGCGTCGGCGCCGACATCGCGGTGCTCGCGCTCTCCGACGGCAGGCAGGCGGTCGGGATCACGCAGGACCCCCGCACGGACGAGCTCCTCTTCTCCCTCTTCGCGGACGAGGACCTCGTCGAGGTCCTCGCCGGCGTCCTGCCCCCGGCCCGTCCGGCGTCCACCGGCACCCACACCGTCCGCCGCGAGGCGACGCGCTCGGTGTCCGCGATGACGGCCCGGCGGATGGCCGAGGCCGCGGAGGACGAAGAAGAAACCGACGCGTTCGGGATGATCGAGGTGCGCGGCACCGTCCAGCCGCGGCGCCCGGATCCCCGCGTGCGGCGGTCCGAGGGCAGTACCGAAGTGCTCGAACGCGTCATGGCCGCGCCGCGGCTGGGCGGCGGGCACATCACCGTCACCGGCATCGGCCGGCGGGGCGAGCGGCTGGTCGCCGACCCGCTGAGCTGGCTCGACACCGCCGACGGCCGCTACTTGATCCACACCACCACCGGTGCGTCCGGTGAGCTCAGCGCGCAGTACGTCCCCGCAGGGCGGTCCGAGGTGGCCCGCGCCGTGCAAAACGCCATCGCCGCCGTCTACTGACGAGCGCGCGGAAGAACGAGGAGGGAGCCCGATGGCCGACGACACGACGCCGGTCCCGGCGACGGCGCGCGAACTGACCCCGCGCTTGTCCGGAACCGCGCTCAAGCAGCTGGCGGAGTCCGGCAGTTTCGCGGTGGACGACAGCACCGGCAACCAGATGATCGAATCGCTCGAAGGTGTGATCGACACCCTTCAGTCGCGGTGGGACGCTCTGCAGAAACTGGGCCAGAGCCCGTTGATGTCCGAGACGGCCACCGGCAAGTGGGTGGCGAGCCACATGCTCAACACGGCCAGCGACGCGCAGGGGCTGCTGACGCAGCTGCAGGCGGCGAAGCAGGAGTTCCCGACGTACGTCGAGGCGATCAAGCTGGCCAAGCAGAACTACCGCGACAGCGACGCCGGGTCCCGGGACTCGCTGAAGCAGCTCCCCGTCGACGAGCTTTCCTGAGGAGGACCCCGTGTCACCGACCGACTCGTCCACCTCGACGGTTTCCGACCCGTCGTCGCCGGACTACGACCCGCACAGCCCCTACTACGACGTGACGGCCGACTCGTCGTCCAAGTACTACGTCGGCCCGGTCAAACCGGACGACGTCGCCTCCGGTGATCAGATCCGCGCCGAGGCGACCAAGGAGATCGACGACGAGATCGCCAAGGGCTGGCTCGGCCCCACTGTCGACCCGAAGACGCGCAACGACAAGATCCAGGACCTCTACGAGCAGAAGCTCGTGGAGTCGAAGGGTGGTCTGAACCAGGGCCTGCAGATCCGCCAGACCGGCGGCGCCCCGACGACCGACTGGTCGCAGGCGACGCACGAGCAGATGGTGCAGGCGATCACGCAGCAGGCCGATTCGGCGAAGGTCGCCGAGTCGTCGGAGGAGTGGGTGCGCGTCGGCAACGAGCTCGCCACGCACCAGCAGAACCTGGCCAAGGCGATCAACGCGAGCACCTCGAACTGGCAGGGCGCCGGCGGTGACGCCGCGCGCGAGCACCTCGCGAACGTCGGCCAGTGGCTCGGTACCACCGCTCAGGGCGCGACGCTCGCCGGACGGCAGCAGGAGATCCACTCCCAAGCGCTGAACGAGACGCAGATCGCGATGGCGGCCAACCCGCCCGTGCAGTTCGACCTGCAGCAGACCAACCAGCAGCTGCAGCAGATCAAGGACCCGGCCGAGTACGCTGCCGCGGCGGGCAAGGCCATGGCGACTTACACGGAGCAGCAGGCCGCGCGCGGCCAGGCGGCCCAGATCATGACGCAGTTCGACAACACGATCGGGTCGGCCGTCGTGACCCCGCAGTTCGCCGCGCCGCCGAAGCTGCCCGGCTCCGCCGGTGCCGGTGGAGCGAGCGGCGGCGGCGCGGGCGGCGCCGGCGGGGGAGCCGGTGGTGCCGGCGGGGCCGACGCGTTCTCGGCCGACGGCGGCCCCGGTGGCGGTGCGCTCGGTGGTGGCGCCGGGGGTGCCGGTGGCGGCGCCGGAGGGGGAGCCGGTGGTGGCGCCGGGGGTGGCTCGGGCTTCACCGCGCCGCCGCTCAACGTGCCGGACGGTCCCGACGGCAGCGGCTTCTCCGGCTCCGGAGCCGGCGGCGGTGCCGGTGGTGGCGGCGGGGGCTTCACCGCGCCACCGCTCAACGTGCCCGACGGCCCGAACGGCAGCGGGTTCGGCGGGGGTGGCGTCGGTGGCGGCGGTCTCGGCGGCGGCGGTGGCGACGACACCACGAAGGCCTCGAGCTTCACGCCGCCTCCGCTGAACGTGCCGGACGGCCCGGGTGGCGGCGGCCTCGGCGGCGGTTCGGGCTTCAACCCGCCTCCGCTGAACGTGCCCGGCGGCGGCGCCGGGGGCGGCGGCTTGGGCGGTGGCTCGGGTTCCGGTGCCGGCTTCACGCCGCCGCCGTTCAACCCGGGCAGCGGTGTCGGCGGCAGCTCGCTCGGGGGCTCCGGCGGCGGCGCCGGCGGGGGATCGGGCAAGATCCCGACCATCGGCCGCGGTGGCGGCGTCAACGGTGAGAGCATCAGCAGCCGGCTCGGTGGCGGCGGTGGCGGGATCGGCGGCGCCGGCGGCATCAAGGGCGGCGGTCTCGGCGGCTCGGGTGCCGCGTCGGGTGCCGCCAGCGGCACCGGCGCCACGGCCGAGGAGGAGCTCGCCGGTCGCGGCGGTGCCGGCGCGGCCGGTGCCAAGGGCGCGGCCGGGTCGCCCGGGATGGGCGGCATGGGCGCGGCCGGCCGGGGCGGCGGCAAGGGCCAGGAGGACAAGGAGCACAAGACGGCCGACTTCGTGGAGTCGGACGACCCGAGTTTCTTCGCCGCCGACGAGGTCGTCGCACCTCCGGTGATCGGCGACTGGAAGAACAAGGACTGGAAGTGAGGCGGCGATGACGAGCGGCAGCGGATTCGAAGTCCAGCCCGACGAGCTGGTGGCGCACGCCAGCCACCTCGACGGTCTCCACGACCGCCTGAACAACGCCGTGCAGGCGGCGGACTACGCGTTGAGCGATGACGCGTACGGCCTGCTCTGCGCGTTCCTCCCGCCGATCGTCAACCCGACGGGACAGCAGGCCAAGGACACGGTGAGCGCCGCGGCCGAGGGCATGCAGACGACGGCGGACAACGTCCGCAGCGCGGCGCAGGGCTACCGCGACCGCGACGAGTCCCAGGCTCAGCCGTTCCTGCGTTCGCTCAGCAACAGCGACGACGCGGCGGGCCTCACGGGCGACGGCGACTCGGCCACCTTGCGGCGCGCGAACGTCGGCACCACCCCGGAGAGCTACTCGTCCGGCGTCGACCCGTCGCGGTTCCGCGTCGGCACGACGGTGCAGGAGCCGGCGGCGGACCCGTCGTCGTTCCGCATCGGCACGGTCACCGAGTAGGGGACCGGCCCTGACCGTGGCGCCGGGCGGCTGAGCCACCCGGCGCCACACGCAGTTTCGAAGCAGGAAGCAAATCGAGGAGTACGAGCGTCATGACCAGTGCGGGAGGGTTGGGTGACCTGATCAGGGACCCCGACGAGGCGATCCGGCGGATGGACGAGTGGGCGGCCGGGTTCGCCCGCAAGGCGGAGCGCTACGCGGCCGCCCAGCAGGAAACGGAACGGCTGCGCCTCACGGCGTCGAGCCCCGACGGCACCGTCAGGGTCACCGTCGGCGCCGACGGTGTGGTGTCGGACCTGGTGTTCGGGTCGAAGACGCGCACGATGCCGCCGGAGGAGCTGGCGCGCATGGTGCTGACCACCATGCGCCGCGCCCAGTCGGGCATCACCGAGCGCGTGGCCGAGGTCATGACCGAGAACCTCGGCGACGAGGACCAGGAAACCCGCACGGCGCTGCTTTCCAACCTCAGCAGCCGCTTCCCGGACCCGGACGAGCCCGAGGACGGCCCCGGCGAAGAACCGGCACCCCCGGTTCCGCCCGCACCGCCGGCGCCTTCGGGTGGCGCGGCCACTCCGCCGCCGTCCGGTGGTGCGACTCCGCCGGCCACCCCGCCGACGCGCCGCGTGGGCGGCGTCGACCCGGACGAGCAGGACAACAACCCCTGGTGATCACCGCGTGGGGGGGGGGGGGGGGGGGGCCCCCCCCCCCCCGGCCCCCGCGGGAGAAAAAAAACGCACCCCCCCCCCCCGCGCCGCCCGCGCCCGCGCGCCGCGGGGGTCGTGCGAAACGGA